>DASTBC010000312.1 GCA_035712245.1 Candidatus Eisenbacteria bacterium | reverse complement strand
GCCCGACTGTACGGTCTGGCCCGAGGGCTGCACCGTGACGGTCGCGTACGGGATCACGGGTCCGTTCGGAAACTCCCGAGTGGTTCCCCGCACGATCCCGTATGGAGCCGGAGTCGCGCGGAAGACCCAGAGTCCGGACTCGGTGTCGCTGACGACGAAGATTCCGGACGGGTAGTACGGTGCGCACTCCCAGGCTCCGATGTAGTTCCCGTTCCCCCCATCCCACGTGTCGTAGAACCCGTACTCCACGGGCCACGCCGGATTTCGGATGTCCATCAGGCGCACGCCGGCGCTGTAGTAGGCGAGATTGAGCGTGTTCCCGATGACGTGCGGCTGATGGACGACGTGCTCGGGCAGGTCCTCGAAGGTGAAGACCTGTTCGATGTGCGAGAGGTCGCTCAGGTCCCATACGGTGAGCCCGTCGCGCTGCACCTCGTTCGCCACGTACAGGTATCGTCCGTCTTCCGATGTCCACGAGCTGTGCTGGAACGTTCGGTCGGTGTGGATTCGCGCCAGCTCGGTCGGGTGAGCCGGGTCGGTGAGATCGACGACGACGAGGATTCCTTCGTTCCCCGGGCCGCCCGCATGCCTCGCGGTGGGATCGTCGACGTCCAGCTCCTCGAAGATCATGGAGAGATAGAGCCGGTTTCCGCGCACGTGCGTGTCGTGCACGTAGCCCGGCCACGAGGAGAGGAGCACCGGGTTCTCGGGATCGGCGATCGAGAAGATCTCGAGAGAGTTCTCGCAGACGGTGAAGTCCTCGTTGCAGGACGTCGTTCCGTTCGCGAAGAGAAGCGCGCGGTCCTGGTCGATCGTGATCGTGTGCGCGCTCACGATCGGACTCACGAACGAGGCCACCTTGTGCGGGTGGTCGGGGTCCCGCATGTCGATGAGGGCCATGCCCTCATCGTTGGGGTCCGATTCGGGATCGAAATTCTTCGTCAGCTCGGTCACCAGATAGATGTAGTTCCGATACTGCTTCGCCTCCACGTAGGCGCGCCTCGCCTGGCTGCCCAGCCCGGGAATCAGCCCCGCGGGGGCATTGATGAACCCGACCTCCACCGGGTTCGTCGGGTCGGTCAAGCGAACGATGGAAGCGCCCTCCGTGCTCAGGATGACCGCGTACTCCCGGCCGTCCTCATGGACGTACGACCAGCAGGCGAAGTACTCGTCGTAGAGATCCATGTGAGAGAGGAGCGTGACGTTGCGGCTGATCTGGGCAGTCGCGGGTGGTGCCTGGAAGGGGGTGCCGAGGGTCGCGAGGGCTACGAGGGCTACGAGACTTCCGACAGCGGGACGGGGGGACGAGAGCATGGGATCCCTCCTGCCACGTCAGGTCACGGAACCGGCCTCCCTGACAGGAGTCGCGCCCGACGTGAGGTGGACGCTACCACGAAAGCGGTAAAATGTCAACATTCTTTGTCTAATCGCTCGACGCAGTCAATCAAATTAGACAAGTGTAGGAGATCGAAGGGTTTTCGTCCGGGACTTCGAGCCCTTTTGGCGCTCCCCCGAGGCATGTCCGCTGGTAGACTCCTCCGCTCATGATCACCACCCCGTCACCGATCGAGATCATCGGCGCCCCCATCGACCTCGGCCAGGGCCGCCGGGGCGTGGACATGGGGCCCTCGGCCATCCGGGTGGCGGACCTCGACGCCGCCCTGGAGAGTCTGGGCCGGACCGTCACGGACTGCGGCGACATCGACGTGCGGATCCCGGAGACCCTCGAGATCGGGTCGGTGACGCTACGGTACAAGTCCGCGATCATGGCGGCGTGCGAGACCCTCCGGGTCGAGGTCGAGCGCAGCCTGGCCGCCGGTCGGATGCCCCTGGTTCTCGGCGGCGATCACTCCCTCTCGATCGGATCGATCGCCGGAGTGAGCAATCACTTCCGAACGCAGGGCGCCGGGGTCGGCGTGATCTGGCTCGACGCTCACGGCGACTCCAACACTCCCGAGACGACTCCCTCCGGAAACATCCACGGCATGTCGCTGGCGGTCTCGATGGGTTTCGGGGACCCGGAGCTGACCTCGCTCGGCGGACGCGCTCCGAAGGTGGATCCGGGGAAGGTCGTGTTGATCGGCGTGAGGGACCTGGATCCCGGCGAGCGGGACGTCTTGAAGCGTTCCGGCGCGACGGTCTACACGATCCGCGAGGTGGACGAGCGCGGAATGCGGGACGTGGTGAAGGAGGCGGTGCGGATCGCGGGTGCCGGCACGGCGGGCATCCACGTCTCGTTCGACCTGGACGTCCTCGATCCCGAGGACGCGCCCGGCGTGGGAACCGCGATCGACGGAGGAATCACCTACCGCGAGGCGCACCTCGCGATGGAGATGCTCGCCGAGAGCGCCAAGGTGGTGTCGGTCGATCTCGTGGAGGTCAATCCGGTCCTCGACACGAGGAACCAGACCGCCCTGCTCGCGGTCGAGCTGACCCAGAGCCTGCTCGGCAAGCGCATCCTGTAGCGTCCCCGCACGAGCGCGCGGAGGCGTGACCACATTCCCTGCTCAGCGCAGCAGGGTCATCCGTCGCGTCGACTCGAACCCCGGCAATTCGAGACGGTACAGGTAAACCCCGGAAGGCAGCGGGCGACCTGCGTGATCCTTCGCCTCCCACGCAACTCGGTGCTCGCCCTCCGTCAGCTCTCCCTGCAACGGGGTTGCCACCCGGCGTCCATTCACGTCGTAGATCGTGAGCGAACCAGGTCCCGCCTTCGGAACCATGAATCGGATCGTGGTCCTCGGATTGAAGGGGTTGGGCGTGTTCTGGGCCAGGACCGCCACCCCGCGCGGAGACGCTTCCATGGGCCCGGCCGTCACGTCACCGGGTGCGAACCCGGTCGAGAACTCGAGTTGACCTTTTGTCCCGACCCAAAAAACGAACGGGGGCGGATGCTGCGTCCGCCCCCGTCCCTCTTCATGGCAACCGGCGGCACTGGCCGCCGGCCGCACGCCTTCGCGTTATCGCTGGACGATCGTGATCGGCTGGTCCGCGCGGACCGAGACCTTCGAGCCGGCGGCGATCTCGAGCTCGTGGCCCTTCGACGCCATCACGGCGCCCGTGCCGATGACCGCGCCGGCGACGGCGCCGATCGCGGCGTCCTTCGTGTCCTTGCCGATGACCTTGCCGAGCACCGCGCCGGCGACCGCGCTGCCGCCGATGATCAGGGCGTCGCGCTTCGTCGTGCTGCCGGCCTGGAGCGACTCGACGTTCGTCACGGTCGTCGAGAGCGACTTCTCGCCCTGGACCGTCTCGATCGAGGTGAACGCGAGCTTCACGGACGCACGGTCCTCCTCCGCGCGCGACTTGCTGGCGCGCGTGAGCTCCGTGATCTCGCCGCGGATCGTCGCGCCGGTGACGGCGATGACGGAGCCATCCGGAGCGTTGAGCGGGTGCATGAGCTTGCCCTCGATCCGGTCACCGACGTTGTTCGTCTTCGTATGGACGGGCGTCAGGAGCTCGATGTCGAACGACGTGCCCTGCGGAACCGAGACGGTCCGCGTCTCGGACGCCGGAACGGCCGGAGTCCTCGGCTTGGACGTCGCCGGCTTCGACGCGGGCTTCTTGGGCGTCACCGGAGCGGGTTCCGGCGCGGACGCGACCTGTTCCACGGGAGCCTGATCGACCGGCATCGGCTCCGCGGCCGTGGCCGGGTTCTCCTCGACCGGAGGCATGGACACCTCGCTCTCGCTCTTCGAGCAGGCCGAGAGGCCGAGCGCGAGCGTCAGCGCCAGCACGCAAAGTCCCAGGATTCGAAGCGTCTTCATGCAACCCTCCTCGTGTCGTTGCGGACGGAGCGACCGGAGCCCTTCACCAGCAGGGCCGCGATGCGGCGGCCCGGACGTCCGGCAAGGCACATGGTTCTATCGGCAGGTATACGTCCCAACTAAACCCGGTATTCCCTCCCGCCGATCGCGCCAATCTACTTCCGTCCAACAGCTTACGCCTGCGAAAACCGAGCCCGAACGCGTCGCCGCCCCTACTTGGCCGCGACCGTGACCGGCGCCTCGGCCCGCAACGTCACGATGCTTCCCGCCGGGACCTCGAGCTCGTAGCCCTTCGCGGCCATCACGGCGCCCGTTCCCAGGATCGCCCCGCCCACGGCGCCGATGACCGTCGCCTTCGTGTCCTTGCCGACGACCTTCCCGATGACCGCTCCGGCGACCGTGCTGCCGCCGATGATGAGCGCATCACGCGTGGTCGTGGATCCCGCGACCATCCTGCCTTCGGAATTCGTCACCGTGGAGCTCAGCGGCTTCTCGCCATCGACGGTGCGGATCGTCGTGAACTGGAGCTTCACCATCGCGCGCTCGTCCTCCGACTTGGCCCGGCTCGCGCGACGCAGCTCCGCGATCTCGCCGAAGAGGCTCGCGCCCTGCTCCGCGATCACGGCTCCGCCATGGTCCGGAGACGTGAGCGCGGTCTTGAGCTTCGCTTCGATCCTGTCGCCGACGTTCGAGGTCTCCGTGCTGATCGCGGTCACCATCGCGACATCGAAGGTCGCGCCCGCGGGAAGCGAGACGGTCCTCGCCGAAGCCGGCGCGGCCGGCGTCCCGGACTTCGGAGGCGTGGTCGAGGCGCCCTTCGGCGGAGTGACCGAGGACGTCGGAGGCTCTGCCGGCGGAGCCGTCTCGTCCATCGTGGCCGGATTCTCGGTCATGGTGGTGTCGGTCATGGAGAGCTGCTCCTCGGTCTTGCGCGCGCAGGCCGGCACGACCATGGCGAGCGCCAGGAGCAGACAGGACATCGGAATGAGTCGCTGGGTGTTCACGAGCGTTCCTCCTTCACCCGCAGGCGAGAGCGAGAGGAGCGATTCGCGCCGGCAGGCGGGCGCGCCGCCGGCGCGCGAGCCGCGCCCTACTGCCACGGACCGCGCGCCGAGACGGCTAGTAGATGAACTGGTAGGTGAAGCCGCCGACCAGCTTGAGCTGGCCCGCGTCGGAGACGAACGAGTAGCGAAGCTCTCCGAAGAGATTCAGGTTGGGCATGATCTGGTTGCGCATGCCGCCCTGGGCGTTGAGCCCGAACTTCGTATCGTCGCCGCCCTCCTCGCCGGGCACGTTCGACTCGGCGCTCAGGAAGTGGACTCCGAGGCCACCCCCCAGGTACGGCGTGATCCGTGCGTCCTGGAGCGGGAAGTCCACGTTGATGTCCGCGGCGATCGTGAGATCGCTGACGTCCGCCTCGAAGCCGCCCACCTCGGCGCCCGCGCTCCAGTACTCGAAGTACGGCACGAGATGGACGTTCCGGACGAGCGTGCCCGCGTCGACGTGCGCGCCCCAGACCACGGTGCTCGAGGCGTCCTCGGGATCGACGAAACCGATACGGGCTCCAATGCCGCGGAGGCCGAGCCCCGGGTTCTGCGGATCGTAGGTCTGGGATTGATCCTGGGCCACTGCCGGCGAGGAACCGACGAAGAGTACGAGACTGGCGAGCGCGAGGAGCAACAGAGACCGGACACCCATCATCACCGAACACCTCCCCTGGTTGTGCGAACGTCGAGAGCGCCCCGGGCCGGTCGGACCGGGGCCTCTCGACTGAGATATACCGAACGCTCCCCTGGGAGACAACTAGAACCGGAAGCGAAGGCCCCCATGGAAGGCGAGACCGTCCATCGCGATCTCCTCCTTCACCTCGCCCACGCCACCGACGAACACCGTTCGGTCCGGGCTGCTCCAGTTGTAGGTGGCCTCGCCGTACAGGCCGATGGTCTTCGAGGCGTACAGATTGAGGCCGCCCATGACCTGGGCTCCGAATCCGTCGTAGTCGTAGCTGAAGGGGCCGAACTCGTCGACGCCCTCGACCGAGAGCCACTCGTACCCGGCGCCGCCTCCGACGTAGGGCTGGAAGTACGGGGAGATCGGCAAGCGCAGCCGGACGATTCCCATGAGGGGGATGAGGTCGGTGTCGACGGACTCGGTCTCGATGACCTGCTGGACCGTGTTCCCGCCCTCGTCCACGTAGGTGAAGACGACCTGCTCGCCGTCCGAGTCCCGGTGGAACCAGGAAACCTGGACCCCGAGATCGAGCGGGGGCGCGATCTCGCTACCCAGGCTCAGGGAGCCGTAAAACCCTCCGCCCGGCTGGGTCTGGGGGTCGAACACGCCGCCGCCCACGGTCAAGAAGCCGCGTGGCGTGTACTCGGGCTCGCGCCGCTCCTCGTAATACCGAGGAGCCCGTCGGCGAATCGGACGATTGGACCCGGAAGACAGCTCGAGCGCGGACGCAAAGGTGCCGCTTCGGAGCAGCGTCGTCGACGCGGAGGACGACTCCTCGGCGGCATTGGCGGGAGAGGGCGAAACGGAAAGAATCACCAATAGCCCGAAGACGGCTAGGCCCCCTCCGGCCAAAAGGAAAAGACGAAAGGAAGAAACAGGTGAGCGAGACGTGCGCGGTGCCATGATGTCCTCCCGGTTCATGCAGCCGAATTCGCGATGCCCGGCACTAGGAGCAGCCGACGTGCCAGGGAGCACGGGGCTGTGAATTCAGGATTTAGGGGCCCTTCACAGGGTGCGGTGGGGTCTTCGGATGCCGCCCCCGGTCCACGGTGTGGCTTCGAGGCCACACACGCTCTCCCCGCCCCGACACTCGAGGCGAAGCACTCCCCGTGCCTGACGCGCCTACGCCTTCAGGACGTTCCGGAACTGGCCCCCAGTCCACGGCTCCGATACAGTCCCGCGATGCGTTCGATCCGTGACTCGGCACTCTGTGCGCTGATGGCGCTGGCGGCGTCGGCCGGCCTCGGCGAGGGGGTCCCTCGAGCCCACGCTCAGCCGGCGGAATTCCTCGAGGCCCGCCACCTCGCCTACGAAGAGGTCGAGGCGCTCGCCGCGCGGGGATACCTGGACTCCTTACGGATCCACACCCGCCCGCTCGCGAGGGTCGACCTGGCCCGCTCGCTCCTCCGCGCACGGCGCCTCCGCCCCGAGGTGGAGCAGGAGCCGAGCTATGCGCGCCTCGCCCGCGAGCTGGCGAGGGAGCTCCAGGACCTCGACAGCGCGGGGGTCTACCCCGAGACGGGCCCGCTCGTCGACACGGGTCCCCGGGAAACACGGTTCCGGCTCCAGTCGGCGGCGCACGTCCGCGGCGACTACGAGGAGACGCGCGATCCCCACTTCCGGTTCCGCGACGAGACCTCGGTGGGTGTTCGCATGTCGCTTCAGGTCTGGCCGGCGCTCGTCGCGTACGAGGAGATCGCGGCCACGAGGATTCGCGGCGAGCGCGAGTGGGTCGATCCGCTCGCCAAGGACACGGACGTGGAGCTCGCGGTGCTTCACGCCGGTCTCACGTTCCGGGGTGGTCCCGTGACCGCGGCCGCGGGGTACGACTACTTCCGGTGGGGCCCGGGGAGACGGGGAACGCTCCTCCTCTCGGACAACGCCGGACCGATGGGCTACCTCCAGCTCCGCGGGGACTTCGCGGGGCGCGTGAGCGTCACGGCGCTGAACGGGATCCTCTCGCGCTCGGAGGACAAGATGCTCGCGGCACACCGGATCGAGTTCGCCGCGACGAGGTGGCTCACGATCGCGCTCGCCGAGGCCGCGCGGTACTCGAGCGACGGGATCGACCTGCTCTACGGCATCGGACTCCTGCCCTACTCGCTGATCGAGCGGATCCACGTGCGCGAGGCGTCGCACGACTCCTTGCGGGGGGACGTCCGGTCGAACGTGATGGCGTCGGCAGACGTGGCCCTACGCGTGAGCCCCGATCTCACCCTCTATGGCGAGGTGCTCGTCGACGACTTCTCCACCGAGGAGGAGGAGATGCCGGACCGTTTCGGGTGGACCGCCGGGTTCCGGAGCCACCGCCCGGTCGGCGCCGGCGCGATCCGGTTCCTCGGGGAGTACACGTTCGTGCGGAACTACACGTACAGCGTGGACTACGGCCGGAACTACGAGTACCGGGGCAAGCCGCTGGGGTATTCGCTCGGTCCCGACGCGGAGAACGTCTGGGTGGAGACGGCGTACGACCTCACCCGCGACTGGCAGGTTCGGTGGACGGGCGACTTCACGAACAAGGGCGAGGGGCGGATCGGCGAGGCATGGACTCCGTCGCTGGGGGACGTGGACAACAGCCGTCCGACGGGCGTCGTGGAGCGGCGCCGTGAAGTCTGGGGAGACGTGCGCTGGATCCCGCGGGACAACGTCGACGTCGCCTTGGGGCTGGGGTACCGCACCCGCGAGAACGTGGATCATGTGGATGGCGCCGAGGAACGTGCGTGGCTGGCGCGCCTGGGAGCGGAGCTTCGATACTGAGCCGGTCCGCTAGGCGGATTCCCGGCTGGCGGCGCGGGCCCGCGCCACGATGCCGACGCCGAAGTTGAGCCACCTGGGGAGACGGCGGAACGGATAGCCGGACACCTCGACGATGTCGAAGTACCGGCCGAGCAGGCGGATGACCTCCTCGTAGTCGAACCCCTTGTGATCGTCGCGCTCCACGAGGTCCATCCTGCCGATGAACGCCCCCCACACCTCGATCGGCCGATAGCGGAAGTAGTCCCCGAACAGCCGCTTCACGACATACTTCGCGAGAAAGACCGGCCCTTTCTCGTTCGGAACCGTTGCCACGAAGTGGCCCGTCGTGACTCGCGCGATCTCCCGGACATAGGGTTCGAGGTCATCGGGCGGGATGTGCTCCAGCGTTTCGAGAGAGAGCGACGTGTCGAATCGCTCTTCCTTCACGTGCTCCCGGAGCTGCGCGGGTGTGCTGCAGATCTCGAACTGAATGCCGGCATCATCGGACCATTTCGCCCTGCCAAGGTCCACACCACCTTCCCAGTTGGCATCGAGCCCGAGGTAGCGATCCGGTTTCTGAGCCAGGAACTGGATCGAGCGTCCGTCGAAACCGCCCAGCTCCAGGACTCGACGGCATGGAGCCTGTGCTCTCCTGAGACTGTCCGCCAGCCAGAGAAAGCGCGCATTGTGGAGTCGTCCGCGTAAGTCGCCCGAAAAGAGACGCTCGTTGTAACCCGCGTCTCGCTTCTTCTTCAAGGCGTGCTCATGCCCGACAACCCGAACAGCGCGATGCCGAACAGCGCGGCCACCCAGACCGTGATCACGAGGTGCACGAACCAGCCGATGACGCACACGATCACCGCGCGCCCCGTGCTCGTGTAGTCGAGGGCCTGCCGCACGGCGACGACCATGGAGACGAGCATCCAGAGGAGGGCGGCCATGGTGATGAAGCCGCCGATGAGGGGGACCCACCCGAAGATGCGGATCACGCCGGGGGAGGAGGAGAAGCCGAGGGTCCGGAGCAGCTCCCCCATGTCGGACTGCGTGCCCGGCTCGGGGAGGATCTTCGTTCCGATGATCCAGGAGAGGAACGCCCACACGATCCAGCCGATGAGACCGGTGAGCACGCCGCCGATGAATCCCGCTTCTCCCGAACCCAGCGCACCCACGCCCATCGCCAGGGACGAGAGGATGACCACGCCCATGGCCTGCATCGTGGCCGTCCGGTCCGCCTCGACCTCCTCGTAGACCGCCGGCTCGAGTCTCGCAGCACCCACCATCCGCGCAACGAACGACGCCATCGCCGTGCCCTCCGGTTCTACCGTGTGGGGTTCCACTCCTTCACGCTACGTCCGCTGAGTCGGTCCGGTCCGGCGACTTTCGGATCGGCCGGAAGGCTCCGCCCTCCGCGTCGGGGGGACGCAATGCCGCGCGGTGGGCCCATCTCCAGAAGACCTCCTGCGCCCGAACCAGCTTTCGCCGGCCGTCCCGCTTCATCAGGGTCCCGTCGGGGCGAAGCTCTCGAGCCTTCACGTTGTCGGCGAGGAGCGTGTCGAGGATGCGCCCGAGCCGGTCGCGATGGGCGGGGTCCACGACCGGCACCACCAGCTCGACCCGGCGATCCAGGTTCCGCGGCATCCAGTCGGCGCTCCCGAGATAGACCTCGACGTCGCCGCCGTTCCGGAACTCGAAGATGCGGCTGTGCTCGAGGAACCGATCCACGAGCGTGATCACGCGGATGTTCTCGCTCAGCCCCTTCACGCCGGGCCGGAGGAGGCACGACCCGCGCACGTTGAGATCGATCTTCACGCCGGCCGCCGAGGCCTCGTAGAGGGCGTCGATCAGCGGCACGTCCACCAGCGCGTTCATCTTGGCGCGAATCTGCCCCGGTCCCTCCGTGGGAGTCCGCTCGATCTCGCGGCGGATGAGGCCGAGGAGCCGCTGGCGAAGCCCGAGCGGCGCCATCGCGATGCGGCGCCACGGGAGCGGCTCCGAGTACCCGGTCACCACGTTGAAGAACGCGGTGAGATCGGCGCAGAGATCCTCGTCCGTCGTCAGGAGGCTCAGGTCGGAGTAATCGAGCGCGGTGCGCTCGTTGTAGTTCCCCGTCCCGATGTGCGCGTAGCGCTCGATCCCCTCGGGTCCGCGGCGCACGACGAGGAGCGCCTTCGCGTGCGTCTTCAGCCCCGCGAGTCCATACAGCACCTGCGCGCCCGCGTCCTCGAGCCGCCGCGCCCAGGTCACGTTCCGCTCCTCGTCGAAGCGCGCGGAGAGCTCGATCAGCACGGTCACCTGCTTTCCGGACTGGGCCGCGCGCTCGAGCGAGCGCACGACCTCGGACGTCGAGGACGTGCGATAGAGCGTCTGCTTGATCGCGAGCACGTCCGGATCGTCCGCCGCGAGCCGCAGCAGACGGAGCACCGGCTCCAGACTCTCGTACGGGTGGAAGAGGAGGATGTCGCGCTCCTGGAGCTCCGCCCAGAGGCCCTCTCCGGACGGAATGCCCGGCTGCGGCTGGGGCGGCCAGGGCTCCGGGCGCGGCGCCGGCAGGGACGGAAGGCGCGAGAAGTCGACGAGGAAGCGAAGATCGAGCGGCGCGGGAAGACGGCACACCTCGTGCGGCTCGAGCTTCAGCGCGTGGGTGAGCGACTCGACCAGCGCGTCGGAAGCCGCCGATTCGATCTCGAGACGGATCGGATCCCCGTGCGTGCGGCTGCTCAGCACCTGGCGGACCGCGTCGACGAGGTCCTCGGCCTCCTGATCGTCCGTCGCGAAGTCCGCGTCCCGCGTCACGCGGAACGCGACGGCCTCCTGAACGACGTTCCCTTCGAAGAACACGCCCAGGTTCTCGCGCACGACGTCCTCGAGGAGCACGAACCGAGGCTCGATCCCGCCGACGTGGATCCACCGGGGCGCGAGACGCGGGAGCTGCACGATCGCGAGCCTCGTCTGTCCGCGAGCTTCGAGTCTCACCGCGAGGTAGAGAACGAGATTCGTGACGTGCGGCGTCGGGAAGGCCGGATCCACGGCCGAAGGGGTGAGGATCGGGAAGATCTCGCGCTGGAAGTGACGCTCGATGGCCGCGCGCTCGCGTCCCATGAGCTCCCCCGGCGAGAGGAAGCGCACGCCGCTGTCGCGGAGCGCGGGGACGATCTCGTTCGCGTAGATCGACGCCGCCCGGTCGCTCAGCTCGCGCGAACGCTCGACCATGCGATGGAGGAGCTCGGGCGCGGGCGTTCCGGCCGGATCCCGATGATCGACCCCCGCCCGGACCAGGTCCCGCATCCCGGAGACCCGGATCATGAAGAACTCGTCCAGGTTGGATGCGGCGATCCCGAGGAACCGGGCACGCTCGAGCACGGGATTCGAGGTATCCCGGGCCTCGTCCAGGACCCGCTCGTTGAAGGCGAGCCAGGTCAGGAATCGATTCAGGTACTTCGGTTCGTTCTTGGGCTCGCCGGCTTGGTCGGCCACGCTTCCCCCGGTGGAAGGCCGTAACATACGGCTTCAGAATGAATTGCAAGGTACATGGACCGGCCGGAGGGGTCAAGGACGGCGCCCGGCCGCAGTTTCACCTGGGACTTTGGTAGCAAGTCCGGTTCCCCCTTGGCGCACAGCGTCTTGCCTGGACCCTGGCCGATCTGTTAAGTATGCTTAAGCGGCACTGAAAACGGGTGCCCCAAGCCCTCCGACAATCGAAGGCGGCCATGACGGTCTGGAAACGGTTTCACGAAAAGGAAGTCACCCACTCGATGGCGCACTACCTCCAGGCGATCGCCGCCCTGAGCCACGCGGGCGCGCCCGCGTCGGTCACGGCCATCGCGGACCGGCTCGGGGTGTCCCGCGCGGGCGTCACGTCGATGCTGCGCACGCTGAAGAACCGCGACCTGGTGCATCACGAGCGCTACGGCGACGTGAGCCTCACGCCCGAAGGGCGCCGGCTCGCCGCGCGCACCGAGCGGAGCCGCGACGTGCTCACGCGCTTCTTCGTCGAGACGCTCGGCCTTCCTCCCGGCACGGCCGAGGAGGACGCCTGCATGATGGAGCATCTCGTCAGTCCCGCGACGATGGTCGAGCTCCTGCGGCTGACCGCGTTCCTCGCCTCGGGAGATCCCAGCGCGGAGCGCTTCAATGCCGCGTTCCGCGAGTACCAGACGCGCTGCTCGAGCGGCGACGCGGGATCGAGCTGCCCGGTGTGCAAGGGCCGCTGCTTGAAGGACACCGTGGAGATGATGGAGATCACCGATCAGCCGGGGGCCGGATCGTGACGCCTCCGATCGTCGTTGAGCGCGAGCGGGTCGAGCTGCAGGTGATGGAGGCTGCCGCCACGGGAACCGCACCGGCTCGCGCGGGTGTCCCGATGGGGATGCTCCCCGACCGGGCCCGCGCCGTCGTGGTCACGATCGTCGCCGAAGACGAACTGAAGCGTCCGCTCCTCGATCTCGGCCTCACTCCGGGGACCGAGATCCTCGTCGTGCGCCGCGCGCCGCTCCGCGATCCCATCGAGGTGTACGTGCGGGGCTGCCATTTCTCGATCCGCCGGGAGGAGGCGAACCGGATCCTTGTCGAAGCCGTCTGAGCGGATCGCCATCGTAGGCAGTCCCAACTCCGGAAAGTCGTCTCTCTTCAACCGGCTCACCGGGCTCCGGCAGAAGGTCGCGAACTACCCCGGCGTCACGGTCGAGAAGCGCGCGGGAACGTGCGTGCTCCCTTCCGGCAAGCAGGTCGAGATCGTCGACCTTCCCGGCACCTACAGCCTCAATCCACGCTCTCCCGACGAGGCGCTCGTCCTCGAGGCGATCCAGGGGCCGGACGCCCATCGCGTCGTCGCGGTGGTGGACGCCACGCGGCTCGACCGCCAGCTCTTCCTCGCGCTCCAGATCCTCGCGACCGGCCGCCCGGCGATGCTCGTCCTGAACCTGATGGACGAGGCCGAGGCGCGGGGCATCGAGATCGACGTGCCGCAGCTCTCGCGGCTCCTCGGCGTGCCGGTGCTGGCGGTGTCGGCGAAGTCGGGCAAGGGGATGAAGCAGCTGCGCGAGGCCATGGACAACGGGCACGGCGGGACCAACGGACACGGCATCGCCTTCGGGACCGGCGGCGGGGCCGCGATCGATCCCGTGGACGGGTACCGCGAAGTGGAATCGATCGTGGGCCGCGTCGTGCGACGGCGCGCGAAGCCCGACGGGTTGCGCGGGAACCTCGACGCCGTGCTGACCCACCGCGTGCTCGGCCCCGTGATTTTCATCGCGCTCATGGCGACCGTGTTCCAGGGGATCTACGCCTGGGCCACGCCCGCCATGGACCTCCTCGACGCGGGATTCCGCGCGCTGGCGGAGCTCGGCCGGGCGACGATCCCCGCCGGGCCGATCCGGTCCCTGCTCCTCGACGGCGTGCTCGCGGGCGTGGGCACCGTCGCGGCGTTCCTCCCCCAGCTCGCGATCCTCTTCTTCTTCATCGCGCTGATGGAGGACACGGGCTACATGGCGCGGGCCGCGTTCCTGATGGATCGGGTGATGGCGTCGGTGGGACTTCCGGGCAGGGCGTTCCTCCCCCTGCTCTCCTCGTTCGCGTGCGCGATCCCCGGCATCATGGCGACGCGCACGATGGACCGGCGGAACGACCGGCTCGCCACGATCCTGATCGCGCCCTTCATGTCGTGCAGCGCGCGCCTTCCCGTGTACGCGCTCCTGATCGGAGCGTTCATTCCGGATCGTCACTTCCTCGGCTTCCTGAGCCTCCGCGGCCTCACCCTCCTCTCGATGTACCTGCTCGGGATCGTCGCGGCGCTCGCGGTGGCGTGGATCGTGCGCCGGACGGTGCTGCGCGGTCCGCGCTCGGTCACCGTGTTCGAGATGCCTCCCTATCGCATGCCCCAGTGGCGCTCGGTGTTCCTCACGATCCGGGAGCGGTGCCTGCTCTTTCTCGAACAGGCGGGGACCGTGATCGTGGCGGTCTCGATCGTCCTGTGGGCGCTCGCGACCTATCCGTCGGGGCACCCCGAGACGAAGGCCCTGACCGCGCGCGCCGAGGCGGCCGCGGCGGCGGGCGACGAGGCCGGCGCGGACGCGCTGCGGCGCGAGGCGTCGGGCGCCGCGCTCCGGAACTCGTTCGCCGGGCAGCTCGGACACGCGATCGAGCCTTTGATCGCGCCGCTCGGATTCGACTGGAAGCTCGGCGTCGGGATCGTGTCGTCGATCGCCGCCCGCGAGGTGATGATCTCGACGATGGCCACGATGAACAACCTCGAGGGCGCGGCCGATCCGTCGGAGTCCCTCCGCGAGCGGCTTCCCAAGGAGCGCGACCCCGTGACGGGTCTGCCCGTCTACACCCCGCTCGTGGCGGTGAGCCTCATGGTCTTCTTCGCGCTCGCGTTCCAGTGCATGTCCACCGTGGCGGTGGCCCGGCGCGAGACGAACTCGTGGCGGTGGCCGATCTTCATGCTGGTGTTGATGAACGGCATGGCGTGGGTCGCTTCGCTCGCGGTGTACCAGGGCGGGAAGGCCCTGGGGTGGGGATGACGCCGTGAGCGCCCCCGTCTGGCAGCACGTCGTGGCGATCGCGATCTCGGCGGGAGCGCTGGGATGGCTCGTGCGCCGCGCCGTGAAGGGCGGCGGATCCAAGGCGACCGGCCCGTGCGCGTCGTGTCCGGCGAGCCGGGGGCGGGGCCAGCATGTGGCGCAGCAAGTTGGCCGGAAGTCCTTGAGCGGATCCCCGCACGACCGTGCGGGGTTGACGCAGGAGGTGCCCCTCGAGCATCCCCGCACGACCGTGCGGAGTTGACCGACGGGAGAAGCCCCTTGCCGGCCCCTACGCGCCGGAGCTAGCCGGCTCCGCCATCACGGGCCGCAAGCCGAAGACCTCTTCGAACAGTCCCGCCTTCTGATCGAGCGCGAGCCGCTCGAGCGCGAGATCCTCCGCTCCTTCCGCCTCGATCCGCAGCTCGTCTCCGCTCACCACCACCTTCGCGTTCCGGACCCGCTGGTTGTGCCCCTTGTCGAGCGCGTCCGCGACGCGGAGGATGGCCGACAGCCGGTTCACGGTGACACGCGAGGCGCGTGGGAGCGCCGCGTAGGCCGGATGATCCGACTGGGGCCCGGCGCGGCGGTGGTAGCGGGCGACGTTCGCGACGATCTCCATGTCCATCAGGGAGAGCCCGAAGATCTCGGAGTGCGTGAGTAGATAATATGCGTGCCGGTGGTGTCCCCGCGCCGCCACGAAGCCGCCGATGTCGTGGACGATCGACGCGACCTCGAGGAGGAGCCGCTCGCGATCGCCCATCCGATGCTGGGAGCGCGTCGCCTCGAAGATCTGCCTCGCAAGCGCGGCCGTGTGCACCCCGTGCAGCTCGTCGGCCTGGTACTTCCTCGCCAGGCTCAGCGCGGCCGCGATCGTCTGCTCCGGGAAGAAGACCGAGGACCCACCCCGGATCGACTGCGCCATCTGGAGCACGAGGCCGTCGCGCATGTTCACGCGCGCCACCAGGAGCGCCTCGGCCTGGCTCAGCCGGATCAGCTCGGCGTAGGCGAGAAGCGCGGGGGCGATCGATTCGGCCTCGTTCGCGGGCACGCCGTAGGCGGCCCCCGCCTCGTCCGGGGTCATCGTGAGGATCTGATCGGCCAGCTTGCGCAGGTCCTTCGCGGCGACGGCCGCGACCGGATCGGGAGCCGCGCCCCCTCCGTTCCCCGGCGCGCCGTCCTTCGAGAGGGCGCGCGCCGCGAACCGGGCCTCGCCGCCCACCGCGATCAGATGCGTGATCTTCTGGAACGGGAGCGCGCGGCGCACGGCGTTCATCATGTCGCGCACGTTGTGCTGGATGAGACGCGTGCGCGCGCGGCGATCGCTCTCGCCGGAGCGCAGGAGCTCGCGCATGCGCACGGTGCCGAAGTCGTGCGTGACCGATCCGATGACCTCGCCGTTCCGCATCAGGGCCCACTCCGTCGCGCCGCCCCCCAGCTCGAACAGGAGCGAGTCGCCCGTCCCGAGCTCGGGATGGCCGCCCAGG
>DASTBC010000311.1 GCA_035712245.1 Candidatus Eisenbacteria bacterium | reverse complement strand
ACGAGGAGAGGACCTTCGCGGTCTCCTCCATGGTGGGACGGTCCGACTCGCTTCCGAAGACGATGAGAACGCGGGGGCTTCCGCTCATCGGGTCACGCTCCGCTGGGTTGAGGGCTCAGGGCGATGTCACGCCGGTACTGCATTCCGTCGAACCGGATCCGCTCGACCGCGTGGTACGCGGCGGTCCGGGCCATCTCGAGGGTTTCGGAGCGCGCGGTAACGCCGAGGACGCGGCCTCCGTTCGTGATCCACTTCGCGCCGCGCCGGTCCACTCCGGCGTGGTACACGCGGATGCCGTGCGGCCAGGGGCCGTCGAGACCCTGGATCGAATCTCCGGTGCGCGGCTTCCCCGGATACCCGTGCGCCGCGAGCACGACACAGACCGCCGCGCCGCCGTGCGCGAAGAACGTGCCGTGGCGCTCCGCGGGAAGCTCGCCGCGGGCCGCGACGCGCAGGAGCGGGAGGAGATCCTCGTCGAGGATCGGGAGGAGCACCTGCGCCTCCGGATCGCCGAAGCGCGCGTTGATCTCGAGCACCATGGGACCCTGCGCCGTGAGCATGAGCCCGAGGTAGAGAAACCCCCGATACGGCGTTCCCCGATCCCGGAGCGCGCGGAGGATGGGATCCACGATCCTCGACGCGATGGCCTTCGCCTCGCCGGGCTCCGGAATCCGGGCCGGCGCGCAGGTGCCCATGCCGCCGGTGTTCGGTCCCGTGTCGCCGTCGCCGAGACGCTTGTGATCACGGGCCGCTGGAAAGAGCATCCAGCGCTCGCCGTCCGTGAGGAGCATGAGGGAGGCTTCCTCCCCTTCCAGGTGCTCCTCGATCACGAGGGCGCGCCCGGCCTCCCCGAGCGCGTCCTGCCTCATCCAGAGGTCGATGGTCGCGCGCGCTTCGTCCTCCGTCTTCGCGATCACGACCCCTTTTCCCGCGGCGAGCCCGTCCGCCTTCAGGACCTGGGGATAGGCGGCGCCCGCGACGAACCGCTCCGCGTTCTCGGGATCCTCGGCGACCCGGTACGCGGCGGTGGGCAGGTGGAGCTCGCGCAGGAAGTCCTTCGCGAACCGCTTGCTCGTCTCGAGGCGCGCCGCGTCCTGGCCGGGTCCGATGACGTCCACCGCGGATGCGCGGAGCGCGTCGGCGAGCCCGAGCGACAGCGGAACCTCGGGGCCGATCACGACGAGATCGATCGAGTTCTGCTTCGTCCACGCCGTGATGCCCTGGACGTCGGTGGACTGGATCAGAACCCGCTGGGCGACCCCCTGCATGCCGGGACTTCCCGGCGCGACGTACACGCGAGGGTGCTCCGCGGACGCGTGGATCACGTCCGCGAGGGCGTGCTCGCGGCCACCCTGTCCGACGACGAGGACGCGCCGCTCGACGGGGCTCAGGCTCCCTCCGCCAGCGCCGCCTGGAGCGCCGCCTGGATCTTCTCGGGGTGCGCGCGGCCGCCGGACTTCTTCATCGCCTGTCCCACCAGGAATCCGAACGTCTTCTCCTTCCCCGCTCGGAAGTCCGCGGCGGGACCGGGATTCGCCGCGATCACCTCGCGCGCGAGCGCGAGGAGCGAGGCGTCGTCGTCGATGGGAAGGAGCCCGTGCTTCTTCACCAGCTCCTCGGGACCGGCCGGATCCTTCACCATCCGCTCGAACACCTGCTTTCCGATCTTCCCCGAGATCGCTCCGTCCCCGATCATCTTCACGAGCGCCCCGAGGCGGTCCGCGCGGATCGGGAACTCCTCGATCGAGAGCCCCATCTTGTTCCGCACCGCGTTCACCTCGGTCATGATCCAGTTGGAGGCGAGCTTCGGCTGCCCCGAGCGCTTCACGACCTCCTCGTAGTACGACGCGAGCGAGCGCGTCTCGGTGAGGACGTCCGCATCGTACTCGGGGATGCCGTAGTCGCGGACCAGGCGCTCCCACAGCGCGTGGGGCAGCTCGGGCAACCCCGAGCGAACCGACTCGATCCACGCCGGCTCGAGATCCAGCGGAAGGAGGTCCGGCTCCGGGAAGTACCGGTAGTCGTGCGCCTCCTCCTTGCTTCGCATCGCCTCGGCCGCGCCCCGCTCCACGTTCCAGAGGAGCGTCTCCTGCACCACGCGTCCGCCGGACTCGATCAGGGCGATCTGGCGCTCGATCTCGTACGCGATCGCGCGGTCCACGTACCGGAACGAGTTCAGGTTCTTGATCTCGGTCTTGGTTCCGAAGGCCGAGGTCCCGACGGGACGCACCGAGACGTTCGCGTCGCAGCGCAGGCTTCCCTCTTCCATGTTCCCGTCGCACACGTCGAGGAAGATGAGGAGCTGCCGCAGCCGGGCCATGTAGTCCGTGGCTTCCTCCCCCGACCGGATGTCGGGCTGGGAGACGATCTCGATCAGGGGCACTCCCGCGCGATTCAGGTCGACGCGTGTCGTGTCCACGCCCTCGCGCCCCTCCGGATGGAGCGACTTCCCCGCGTCCTCCTCGAGGTGGATCCGGACGAGCCCGATCCGCTTCCAGCCCTCGCCGGAGCGGATCTCGATCGAGCCTCCCTCGCAGAGCGGCCGGTCGTACTGGGAGATCTGGTAGCCCTTCGGAAGATCCGGGTAGAAGTAGTTCTTCCGGGCGAAGACGCTCCGCGTGGCGACCGTCGCGCCGACCGCGATCCCGACCATCACGGCGTATTCGACCGCCCGCCCGTTCAGGACCGGCAGCACGCCGGGAAGCCCCAGGCAGACGGGACAGACCTGCGTGTTCGCGGCGGCGCCGAACCGGGTCGAGCATCCGCAGAAGATCTTGGAACGGGTCT
This sequence comes from Candidatus Eisenbacteria bacterium, assembly GCA_035712245.1. GTDB lineage: Bacteria > Eisenbacteria > RBG-16-71-46 > SZUA-252 > SZUA-252 > WS-9. Next base: position 15,186 of record DASTBC010000311.1, on the reverse strand, counting down.
TGAGCTGCGCGTGCACCTCGAGCCCGATCACGGGCTCGTAGCGCGCGCGCGCCTCGGACACGGCGGCGGGAGAGATCGCGCTCACGCGGCGGCCTCCATCGCGACCGGCGGCACCCTCCGGGCGGCGTCGCTCGCGGATTCCCACGCGCGCGCGATCCGGAGGAGCGCCGCCTCGTCGAAGGGCGTTCCCACGAGCTGGAGCCCGATCGGGAGCCCCGAGGTCGTGAACCCCGAGGGGAACGAGAGCGCCGGCACGCCCGCCAGCGAGGCCGGGATCGAGTAGACATCATTCAGGTACATGGCCAGCGGATCGTCCGTCTTCTCCCCGATCGCGAACGGAGGCGTGGGCGTGACCGGAAGGAGGAGCGCGTCGGTGTCCCGGAGCGCGTCGAAGAAGTCCTTCCGGATGAGCGTCCGCACCTTCTGGGCGCGAAGATAGTACGCGTCGTAGTACCCGGCGGAGAGCGCGTACGTGCCGAGCAGGATGCGGCGCGTGACCTCGCGGCCGAACCCGTGGCCGCGCGTCGCCTCGTACATCGCGCGCAGGTCGCCGTTCCCGGCCCGGCGCCCATAGCGCACACCGTCGTACCGCGCGAGGTTGCTCGAGGCCTCGGCGGGCGCGATCAGGTAGTACGTGGCGATGGCGTGCTTCGCGTGAGGGAGCGCCACGTCCCGCGAGGAGGCGCCCTCCCGCTCCAGGAAGGCGACGACCTGGTCGAACGACGCCCGGATCTCGGGATCGAGCCCCTCGGAGAGAAGGGATCGCGGCACCCCGATCCGGAGCCCTCGCACACCCTTCTCGAGGTCGCCGAGCGCCACCGCCTTCGCCTCGGGACGGCTCGTCATGTCGCGCGCGTCTGCCCCCGAGATCGCGTTGAAGAGGAGCGCCGTGTCGCGGGCGTTCGTCGCGATCGGGCCGATCTGGTCGAGCGACGACGCGAACGCCACGAGGCCGTAGCGCGAGACCGCGCCGTAGGTCGGCTTGAGCCCCACCACGCCGCAGAAGGCCGCGGGCTGGCGAACCGAGCCGCCCGTGTCGGAGCCCAGGGAGAGCGGCGCCTCGCGCGCCGCGACCGTCGCGGCGGATCCGCCGCTCGATCCTCCGGGCACGCGCCCGAGATCCCACGGATTCCGCGTGACCGCGTACGCGGAGTTCTCGGTCGAGGAGCCCATCGCGAACTCGTCGCAGTTCGTCTTTCCGAACGGAACCGCGCCCGCGGCGCGGAGCCGCTCGATCACGTGCGCGTCGTAGGGCGGCCGGTATCCCTCGAGGATGCGCGAGCCGCAGGTCGTGGGAACGCCCCGGACGCAGATGTTGTCCTTGATCGCGACCGGCACGCCGGCGAGAGGGCCCGGGTCCTCGCCACGCGCGACGAGCGCGTCGACGCCCGCGGCCTCGGCCAGGATGCGGTCGCGGTCGCGGTGGAGATAGGTGCCCAGACGCGTGGCCGTGCGGTCGGCGCGGTCGAGGAACGCGCGCGCCACGTCGACCGCCGTCCGCGCCCGGTCCCGCACGGAGCGCGCGAGCGACTCGGCCGTCTCCAGGGTGAGGTCCACGTCGCGCGCGCTCATACGACTCGCGGCACGCGGAAGTAGTCGCCGTCCCGGTCGGGAGCTTCCGAGAGCGCTTCCTCGCGCACGTCGCACGGCCGCTCCTCGTCCGGACGGAGCGGCGAGGGCGAGCCGGCCACCACCGTGCTCGTCGGCTCGACGCCGTCCACGTTCAGCTCTTGAAGCTCCTCGACGTACGAGAGGATCGCCTGGAGCTCGCGCACGTAGCGCTCCTCCTCGGCTTCCTCCACCTGGAGCCGCGCGAGCGCGGCGATGTGCCGCACCGTGTTCCGATCAATCGGCATGGCTCAGCTCCGCGAAGGCGGCGAGGATCTTCTTCGTCCCGGCGCGCCGGAACTGGACCGTCAGCTTCGCCCGCTCCCCCACGCCCTCGCACGCCACCACGACACCCTCTCCGAACTGGGGATGGATCACCCGCACCCCGATCGGACCCCGGCCGCCGCTCCCGCGGGCGTCCTGCGCCACGCGATCGGGCACGCGCCGCGGCGCCTCTCGGCGGCGCGGGACTCCCCAGGACGCGTCCTCCTCGACGACGAGGCAGTCGTTCGGGATCTCGGAGACGAACCTCGAGATGCCTCCGCCGGATGCGTTCCACGTGCGACGATAGGTCGCGTGGAGCAGGTGGACCTCCTTCTGCGCCCGCGTGAGCGCGACGTAGAAGAGGCGCCGCTCCTCCTCCATCTCGGCGGGATTCTCGAGCGACGAGGCGTGGGGCAGCAGCCCCTCCTCGAGCCCGGCCACGAGGATCACCGGGAACTCGAGTCCCTTCGCGGAATGGATCGTCATGAGGTTGACCGTGTCCTCCCCTTCCTCCCAGAGGTCCACGTCGGTGAGGAGCGAGACCTCGGACAGGAATCCCTCGATCGTCGGATCCTCGACACGGCGCGCGTACGCTTCGGCCCCGGCGATCAGCTCCTCCACGTTCTCGATCCGCTCCTCGGCCTCGACCGGATCGTCCTCCGCGAGGTACTCGCGATACCGAACCCGCGCGACCACCTCGGCGACGCACGCGGGAGGCGAGAGCGGCAGCATGGGGCGCAGGGAGTCGAAGAGCGCCCCCACCTCCGCGAGCTTCCGCGCCGCCGCGGGGCCCGTGGACTCCGCGAGGTTCGGGTGCGCGAGGGCCTCGGGAACGTTCAGGCTGCGGGCGTCCATGAAATCCTGAAGCCGCTCCACCGTGGTCTTGCCGATTCCGCGCGCGGGCACGTTCAGGATGCGGAGCCACGCGAGATCGTCCTTCGGCTGGGTGAGCGCGCGGAGATAGGCGAGCACGTCCTTCACCTCGCGCCGCTCGTAGAACGAGATCCCGCCCGTGAGCTGGTACGGGATCGCCGAGCGCCGGAGCGCGTTCTCGACGGCGCGCGACTGCGCATTCGTCCGGTACAGGATCGCGAAATCCCGGTTCGTTCGGCCCTTCGACCGGCGCTGCTCGAGGAGGATCGAGACCACCTTCTCGCCCTCGGCCTCCTCGTCCGGAAGCACGTGGAGCGTGACCGGCTCCCCGGTCTCGTTCTCCGTCCAGAGCTCCTTCTCCTTCCGCCCCTCGTTGTGCTTCACGACGCCGTTCGCGGCGCGGAGGATGGTCTTCGTGGACCGGTAGTTCTGGGTCAGGCGCAGCACGGCCGCGTCCGGGAAGCGTTCCTCGAAGGAGAGGATGTTCCCCACGTCGGCGCCGCGCCAGGCGTAGATCGACTGGTCGTCGTCCCCCACCACGGTGAGGTTCCGGTGGACGCGGGAGAGCCGCTCGATCAGATCGAACTGGATCGCGTTCGTGTCCTGGTACTCGTCCACCAGCACGTGGCGGAACCGGCCCGCGTACGACCGCGCGACCTCCTCGTCCATGTCGAGGAGCCGCACGGTGAGCAGGATGAGGTCGTCGAAGTCCATCGCGGCCCGGTCCCGAAGCCCCCGCGCGTACCGTGCGTACACGGGCGCGAGCTTCCGCTCGAGCGGGCTCGCCGCGCGCGACTCGAACTCCTCCGGCGTGATCCCGGCGTTCTTCAAGGTCGAGATCCGGGCCGACGCGCCGGCCGGGGTCAGCGCCTTGTCGTCCCCCCCCTGCTCGCGGAGAATCGCGCGGAGGAGCGAGCGCTGGTCGTCCGTGTCGTAGATGACGAAGTTCTTGGGATACCCCAGGAGCTCCGCGTGGCGGCGGAGGATGCGCACGCAGGTCGCGTGGAAGGTGCCGACCCAGACCTTCGAGTCGTCCTCGCCGAGGAGCCCCTCGACACGCTCCCGCATCTCGCGCGCGGCCTTGTTCGTGAAGGTGAAGGCGAGGACGGCCCACTCGGGCACGCCCGCCTCGCGGACGAGGTGCGCCACGCGCCCCGTGAGCACGCGCGTCTTCCCGCTCCCGGCGCCGGCCAGGATCAGGAGGGGGCCGCCGGGATGCTCCACGGCCTGGCGTTGAACCGGATTCAGCTCCACGCGTCGATCAGTATTCCAGTCGGATCTTGAGGTCGAGATTGTATTCCGTCGGCTCGGTGCCGGAGAGGTCGCGGACCTGCTGCCCCTTGAGAAGGAGGTGGCGCGAGACGCGGTAGTCCGCGCCGATCTGCTCGTCCGTCTCCCCGGAGAATTCACGACTGTACTTGAAGTAAAGCTCCGGGGTCACGTACTTTCCGACACCGAACGCGCTGATGGGAGTGTTCCCGCTCCCCGCGGCGTCACTGCCTGCTCCGCCGCCTCTCAGGTCGATCGTGTCGATGAACCCCGAGCTCCCCAGCCACCGCTCCACGTTCTGGAACAGGTAGTTCGAGATCGGGACCATCACGCTCGCCTCGGGGTTGGAGGACTCGGAGGACGAGACGCTGTAGCCGCGCACGAACTGCCCGAAGGCGAGGGCCTTCCAGAGCTCGTTGGGCGGCGTGCCCACGTCGTCGTAGACGGTCACCTTGAGCCGCGACATCCGGTCGGTGAGCGACAGGTACACGGTCGCCGGGGTCCCTTCCGGTGTGGGGAGCGATGTCTCGCCCACGATGTTGACCTCGGCGTCGATCCGGTCGGGATTGTTGAAATTCACGGTTCCCTGGAGATTCCGGAACTCCCGCGTAGCCACGTAATACTTACCGCTGCGGACCTCGAGCACTCCCAGTGCCAGATCTCCGGCTCCCTCGTTCCGGAAGATGATGGGGGAGCTCTGAGCTTCGAGCTCCACCTCCGCGTCCAGGTTCCGATAGAAGAAGTTCCCGGGGACGTCGACGGTGATGTAGTAGAGGAACGGCGCGGGCTCCCCCGGCGCGGTGGACGGCTTCGAGAGATCGAGCGTCAGCTCGCCCTTCGTCACCGTGGTGCGGCCCGTGATCTTCGGCACGGTGCCCCCTTGGGGATGTCTCGCGCTCTCGATGTCGAACTCGCCGTTCAGGCGCAGGTAGTAGTTCTCCCGATCCGTCACCGCGAACTCGGTGGTCGCCACGCGGAACCGGTACTCGCCGGGCGGACCGAAGCGCGCCTTGACGCCCCGAGACGAGCCCGACGGCCAGCGCCACGTGCCGCTCGCCTGGATGCGTCCCTTCTCCCCCTGGCGTCCCACCGCGTTCGCGATGGTGAGCTGCGTCTCGTCGAACGTGGCGTCGAGCACGATCCGGTCGATGACCTCCTCCCGCCCCGCCAGGCGCAGACGGCCGTTCGACACCTTCGCCGTGCCCGTGACCCTGGGGTGGGCCCACGTCCCGGAGAGGCGCGCGGAAGCGCCGAACGCGCCGCTCGACGTTCCGATCTCCGGAAACAGGAGCCGCGCGATCGAGAGGTCGCCGTTCGGGATGTCGACCGCGAGCGCGAGCGGCCGGTCATCGACGAGCCGGTCCTCCGCGTAGAACGACAGGTCGAGCGGCAGCTCGCCGCGAATCTGTGACGCGGCGTCGTCCTGGCGCACCTCGAAGCGGTTCACGAGGAGACGGCGGCTCTGGTAGGCGATCTCGATGCCGGGAATCACGCCGTCCACCCCGCGGTACCGGATCCGGGGCGCTGCCGCGGTGAGATCGAGCACCGGCGCCTCGGCCGTGCCGCCGATGCGCGCGCGCAGCGAGGCGATGCCCTCGAGCGACCGGAGCGCCGTGTCGGCCGGCGCGAGGATGCCGAGGTCGAACGAGTCCGCCTCCACGGAGAGCGCGAGCGCCGCGCGCGACGCCCAGGCGCGGTCACGCTTCGCCAAGGCACGCGTCCACTCCTGGAGCGGGAGCGACGGACGGAGCGATCCGGAGAGCGAGAGACGGCTCCCCTCGGACGACCACGCCGCGCGCTGCACCGTGAGGACGCCCGGCACGTAATCGAGATCGGCGACGAGGCTGTCGCCGGTGAACTCGCCGATCGTGGGCTCGACGACGACGAGCCGGAGCGCGACCTCCGGATCGGAGAACGAGCCCGACGCGAGGAGGTCCCCCTGCACGAGCCCCGCGATCCGCTGCTGGCGCCGCCGGAGCTCCGGAAGCCGGCTCAGCTCGACGCCCTCGACACGACCCCGGAAATCCACCGTGTTGCGCGCCGGATTCCAGTCGAGATCGGCGATGAGCGTCCCGGGATCGAGCTCCAGCACGAGATCGTTGACGCGGAGATGCTCCCCTTCATGCGCCAGCCGGATCGGACCGCGGTTGCGGACCCGATGCTCTCCGGCAGTGAGCGAGAGGGAGTCGACGCGCGCGCTCACGCTGCCGAGAGATCCGAACGTCACCTCGCCGCGCATCGAGAGGACGGTGTCTCCCAGCGACTGGCGGAAGCGCTGGACGTGGAGCGTCCTTCCGCCGGTCACCGTGGCGTCCAGATCCCCCATGCGGCGGCCCTTCAGCGAGAGACCCTTGATCCCCACGTCGGCCGTGAGATCGAGCTCCGGACGGAGGATCCCCTGGGCCTCCACGAGGAGCGTGTCCCCGCCGAGCCCGTTCGCGAACCGCCCGTGGAAGAGATGCGCCTGCGCGGTGAACCTCGGGTCGTCCAGCGTTCCCGTGAGGCGGCCCTCGATCCGGCCCGATCCCGAGTCCGCGGCCATGGGGCCGAGCAGCGGGTTGAGCCTCCCCAGCTCCTGCACCCGGGCGTTCACCGTCGCCGCGATGGCGCGGTCGGCTCCGAGGCGGCCGCGCGCGCTCAGGATCCCGCCGGGAACCTGGATCCAGCTGCTGTCGAACGTGGCGCCTCCGTCCGGCGTCGCCACCAGACGCATCTCCCCTCGCTCGATCGCGACCTTGCCGACACGGCTCGGTCCGAGCGAGAGCGCGAGCGTCGCGTCCGCCTTCGGCGCGATCCGCCGGGCCGTGAGGCGGACCCTTCCGTTCAGATCGCCCCGGGGCGTCCCCTCGGGAGGGGTCCACCAGGGAACGTTCGCGGGGTCCACGTCACGGAACCCGAGATCCGCGGTGAGGAGCCCCTGGGTGTGGAGCGTCCCTCCTCCGGTGATCTCCGCGCGATGGACGAGCATGCGGAGGTCCGAGAAGTCGACGGCGCCGACGCGCGATCGCGCGACCACGACGAGCGTGTCGATCGTCTCCCCGGCGTACGTGCCCTCGAGGCAGGCGCGCGCCTGGCCCGCGGTCGGCGTGCCGGAAAAGGTGACCTCTCCGCGCACCGTCCCTTCCGGACTCTGGAGCTTGAAGGAGCGGAAGAACTCCTGGAGCTCGAGGGGATGGAGGTCCACGCGGCCGTCGATCACCCGGGCTTCCGCGAGATCCCAGCCTCCCGCGGCGGTGAGCCGCGAGCGCCCGAGCGTGATGTCGAGAGGGTGGGCGCGCAGCACGCCGGCATCGATGGTCAGGTCGCCGTTCAGTCCGAGCCTCCCCGGCCGTCCGGGCGTGCGGCTCACGCCGACCACCCGGTCGAGGCGGAGCGACGACTTCTCGGGGCCGATCACGAGCACGGCGTGGCCGCCGACCGATCCAAACCGGATGTCGTTCCGATCGAGCGCGAACCCCCCGTCGCGAAGCGTGATCTCGACCCGGACCTCCTGGCTCGGCCTCCCGCCGGCACGGCGGCGCGCGAACTTCGGAAGCACCATCTCCCCGCGCGCGTCGTGGAGCAGATCGATGAACGGCTTCTCGATCTCGACGCGGAAGTCCTGGCCCCGCCCCATGGCGAGTCCGACCAGGTCATAGTCCACGCGGAGCGTCTTCGCGCGCGCCCAGGTCATCTCTCCGGTCGGGGTGCGCACCAGGAGCCGCGGGTTCTCGACGATCGCGCCGCGGAACAGGGTTCCGTGGACGCGATCGCTCACGAACCGGGTGGAATCCGCGGCGACCGCCTGGTTGAGGATCGACATGATCCGGCTCGACAGGAAGGGGCTACCGGTCTGGAAGAGGAAGGTCAGAGCGGTCACCGTGCCGACGATGACGAGCAGGACCGACGTGACGGCGATGACGATGGCTCGAAGCAGCCACCCACCCCGGCGGCGGGGGGCGCCGGGCGCGCGGCGGTCCGCCCCGGAGGGGGCGATCGGAGGCGACTCGGTCCGTTCGGGGCCCATGTCAGTATGGATGTCCCAGGCTGAAGTGGAATTCGCCCTGCGGCGAGCTCAGGTCCGGCTCCAGGGGCAGCCGGGCGGATCGAAGCTTCCATCCGTAGTCGGCGCGGATCGGCCCCACCGGGGTACCGATCCGGAGCCCCGCTCCGGCGCTGTACCTCATGTCGTTGTACCCCGCCCCGCCCCCAAAGCTGAGGATTTTTCGGAGCTTCATGTCCTCGGGGCGCTCCCAGGTGTTCCCGCCGTCGAAGAAGAATGCCCCCTGGAAGATCCACGGGAGGGAGAACCGGAGCTCGGCCGAGACGAGGAGGAGGACCTGGCCGCCCCGCGCCACGCGATCCGTCGCGTCCGCGGCGTCGAGCGTGTCCGTGGTGGCGACCTCACGGGTACCCAGCTCGTTCTCGAAGTAGCCCCGCACGGTCGACGCTCCTCCCGTCCGGTAGCGGTCGTCCACGGGAATCCGCGCCAGCTCCGGGGGGACATCGAGGAACGGGTCGGAGGACGCCTGGGATCCCCGAGGCTCGATGAAGCCCCCGCGCAGGCGCAGCGCCAGCATGCCCCCCGTAGGCATCGGCATGTACCGGGTCCCCTGGAGTCCGATCTTGGTGAAGGTCCCCCCTTCGGCGGCGCGCACGAACTCGAGCCTTCCGTTCACGTCGCTTCCATCCTTCGGATCGAAGATGTTGAGGCGCGTGTCCCTCTGGCCGGTGAACGCGATGCGGTGGGTCGTGTAGCTCGTGTCCTGCACGGCGGCGGCGCCGGGCGAGGGAGCGAGCAGGCTGTCGTTCGTGACGTGACGGAGCTCGTACGACGCGGACGCTCGGACGGTTCGCAGGAACGAGCTCGCGAAGAGGAGCGAGCCCCCGTAGGCCTGGAGCGGCCAGTCGTTCTCGTCCACGACCGGCTCGTTCTCGGCATACACGCCGACCGTGGTCGAGAGGCGCACCCCGAACGGCCACGGGTGCGTGAGCGAGGCATCGACCCTCCGGTCCCCCAGATATCCGGACTCTTCGCTCTTCTCGAGGCGGATCCCGAGCTTCCCCGTCGCGACGAACCGGAGGGACGAGCGGAAGATGTTCCGCTGTCCCCACTGGCCCGTGAGCCGGATCTGGTCGATGTTCCCGTAGCCGATGCCCGCGTCGACCCACCCCATCTTTCGCTCGCGCACCCGGATGAAGAGGTCGCTCTTCGACGTCGCGCTGTCCACGGGCGCGAGCTCCATCTGCACGTCCGTGTAGAGCCCCGAGTCGTAGATGCGCTGCTGGCTGTGGACGAGCTTGGAGCGGCGCAGGAGATCTCCATCATCGAGCACCAGCTCCCGGGTCACGTAGCCGGGCTTCGTCTTCTGCGTTCCCTCGACCTTCACGCCCCCGAGGAGCACGCGCGGCCCCGGGAACACGCGATAGAAGACCGACACGCGCGTGCTGTCGATGGAGAGCGAGTCCACGATCCGGGCCAGCACGTACCCCCGGTCGGCGTACTCGTTCACCACCGAGTCGCGGCTCGCCTCGAGGACCGCGAAGTCGAGCGGCGAGCCCTCCTGGAACATGAGGCGGGAGCGGACCTCCCTCTCGGCGAGAGGCCCTGTATCGGTCACGAGGAACGTGTCGATCGCGGCACGCGGGCCCTCGGTCAGATGGAAGTGGACGTCCGATTTCTTCGAGTCGCCCACCGGAAGCACGGTGACGCTGTCCACGCGGGCGTAGAGATAGCCGTGGCGGCGGTAGAACGAGCCGAGCGTCTGCCGGTCGGCACGAATGAAGTCGCTCCGGAGCGGATTCTTCTTCCAGGGCTTCCAGAACGAGGAGCCCCGCGTCCGGAGGAGATCGCGCAGCTCGCCGTCCTCGTACGCCACGTTGCCCTGGATCTCCACCTTCCGGACCGTGCGCTCGTACTCGAGGTCGTCCTGGGCGAGCGCGGTGGAAGGCGGGAGCAGCGCCGCCAGGGCGGAGGCGAACCCCGCCGCGAGGAGGAAGAGGGTGGCGCGCGCGAGCGATTTCGGAGGGCGCCCGGCAGCGCCCGCTCGTCTCGCGGCAGGGTCCGGCGGTCGCCTCAGGGCCCGGGCGTGCTGGCGGCCGTGTCTCCCGGCGTCGTCGTCCGGAGCCGCCGGTCGATGTCCGCCTCCGCGCGCTGTCGCTTGCCGACGCGGCTGATGTCATTGGAGAACGCGAAGACCACCAGGCCGATGAGGACGAACAGTCCGACCCGCTGGAACGCGAGCTGCGTCTTGAGCGAGAGAGGTCGTTTCCGGATTCCCTCGATGACCGCGAAGAGGATGTGTCCGCCGTCGAGGATGGGGATCGGCAGGAGGTTCATCACCATGAGCGCGAGGCTGATGAAGGCCGCGAAGGTGACCAGCTGCTGGATACCCCCCGCCGCCTGCTGCCGCGCGACCTGCGCGATGGCGATGGGGCCCGCGACGGTGTTGTGGAGCCGCACGGGATCGCTGACGAAGCTCCAGAGCCCCGCGTAGATCTGCCCCGTGACCCAGGCCGTCTGGCTCGCCCCCATCTGCACCGCCTCGAGCGGCGGGAAGGTCTGGTGAAACGTCAGCGTCTCGGGAGCGGAGATGCCGATCGTTCCTTCGGGAGAGGTCCGGAGCCTCACGTCGAACACCCGCTCGCCGCGGCGGACGGTCAGCGTGCGCTCCGTGTCGGGCTTGCTCCGAAGCTCCGCCGAGAGCTGGCTCCAGATGCTCACACGATTCCCGTCGATGCGAAGGATCTCGTCGCCTTCCTTCAGCCCCTTCTCGTACGCGGGATATCCGATCAGCACCTGGCCGATCGTGGTCCCCATGTCCCAGTCGACCCCCTCGGCGAACTGGGGAATCTCCCTGGGATCGAGGAGGAGCACGGCCTCGCTCCCGTTTCGCTCGACATGGAGCGGGAGGGGCTTCGACTGCTTGTCGAGCGTCGCCCGGTCCATCGCGCTCGACAGCTCGGAGACCGTGCGCGCGGGCATCCCCGCGTAGCTCACGATGTGATCTCCCGACTGAAGGCCGATGCGCTCGGCCATGGAGCCGGCCTTCACGTTCGAGATGCGCGTGGTGTAGTCCCGTCCCTCGACACCGCCGAGGAAGATCCCGATGTTGAGAAGGAGCGCGAAGAAGAGATTCGCGAGCGGCCCCGCCGCGGTGATGAGGGCGCGCGCCCACCACGGCTTCGAGAGGAACTCGTCCGAGGCGCCCGTCCGCTCCTCGGCCTCGGGCGTGTCCCCCGCCATGCGCACGTAGCCGCCGAGCGGAAGGGCCGAGATCCGGTAGTCCGTGCCGCCCCTGCGGAATCCGACGACGCGCGGGCCCATTCCGATCGAGAACTGGAGCACCCGGACGCCGAGCCACTTGGCGACGAGGAAGTGTCCCAGCTCATGGACCAGGACCAGGACCCCGAGGATCAGGGCGCCATAGAACAGGACGGGCAGGAAATCGCTCATTCGGGCCTCACAGGAATGGACCGGTTTCGACGCCACCGGCCGCGCCACGGTAACACGTTGATATCATTGGGTCAATCGCGCCAGGGCGGCGTCGTAGGCGCGGCGCGTCCGCTCCGCCGTCCGATCGGCCGAAAAGTCCCTGACCTTGATACGCGCTTCCTCTCCCATTCGTTCCCGTCGGGGCCCGTCCCCGGCCAGCTCCGCGAGCGCGCGGGCGAGCGCTTCCGGGTCGCGCGGCTCGACGAGAACCCCCGTGACGCCGTCCTCCACGATCTCCGGAATCCCCCCGACGCGCGTCGCGACGACCGCGAGCCCCGCGGCCATCGCGTCGAGCGTCGAGGTTCCCATTCCTTCGAGATACGAAGAGACGCAGAAGAGGTCCGCCGCCGCCAGGAGATCGAACACGTCCTCGCGGAATCCCAGGAATCGCACCCGGTCGCCGAGCGAGAGCGCGTCGCGCTCGCGCTCCAGCTCGCCCCGGAGCGCGCCCTCGCCCGCGATCCAGAACCGGAGCTCGGGGCGCCGGTCGATCGCGGCCCGCGCCGCGCGGAGGAGATCGTGCTGCGACTTGTGCGGCGCGAGCGCGGCGACCTGGAGCACGAGGATCTCGCCCTCCGCGAGTCCCTCGCGCGCACGGATGGCGGCACGGTCCCGCGGCCGCGCGTGCGGCGCGAGGTCGATCCCGCTCGGAACCACCCGGATCAGGGAGTCCGGAACCCCGCTCGCGAGGAGCGCCTGCCGCACGCCCTCGGAGATCGCGAGGATCGCGTCGATCGGAAGCGAATAGAGAAGGCGGCTTCCCGGGGAGCGGCGGACCGGGAAATCCACGCGCCGCGAGAGGACGCGCGCCGGACCGGGCGCCAGGAGCGCGGCCAACGCGCCGATCGCGTGCGCGCGCGCCGCGTGCCAGTGCGCGACGTGCGGGCGGATCGAGCGATGGAGCTTCGCCACCGCGGCCACCGATCCGGCGTCCCAGGTGCCGCGCATCGCGACGGGGTGGACCGGGATTCCCTCGGCCGCGGCCCGCGTCGCGATGGCGGACCCGGCCGGAGCGGCGAGGTGCGGCTCGTCGCCCATGCCGCGCTGGCGCCGCATGAGCTCGAGCACCTGACGCTCCCCTCCGCGCCACGTGCGCTCCGAATCGAGATGGAGGACCCGTAGCGACCGCGAGGCGCCGGCCGGCTTGCGGGTCACCGCTTTCCCTTCGGCGCGGTGGCGCTCCACGCGCGCTGGACCGCATCGAGGAGGAGCGGCGCGATCCGCTCCGGCGATCCCTGCGCGCGCGCCGCTTCCCGTCCGGACGCTCCGATCCGCGCCCGCGCCTCGGGGTCCCGCGCCAGCCGCTCGATCGCGTCGGCGAGGGCCGCGGGGTCCCCCGGGGGTACCTCGACCAGGTGCTCGCCGCTCCGGAAGAACTCCGCGGACGCGCGGGACCGCCGCGTGACGACCGGCACGCCGAGCGCGAGCGACTGCCACACCTTGTGCGGCACGACGCGGCCGGCCTTCGGGGTCGTGCCGAAGATGCCGAGCGCGACGTCCGCGCCGGCGAGGAGATCGATGGCGCGGGGATAGGACACGCGCTCGATCCGCCGCACGGAGCGAAGGCCGCGCGCGGCGATGTCGCGCTCGGCGCGATGCGCCGTCATGCCGCCGCCGACGAGCGTGAGCCGCACGGATCGCGGGCCGACACCGCGGCGCTCGAGGAGGGTCGCGGCCTCGACCACCGTGTCCACGCCGTGGAGCGGGAGGAATCCGCCGACGTAGATCACCTCCAGGGGGCCGCCGGCCGAGCGCGACGCCCCAGCCCCAGCCACCGCCGCGGCTCGTGCCCGCGCGTCGCCGCGCTCGAACGCCAGGCGGTCCGCGCCGACCGGGATGCGCGCGAGCTTCCGCTTCGGGACGCCGAACTCCGAGGCGAAGAAGTCGCCGTGCTCCCACGTATCGCAGAGCACGAGATCCGGGATGGAGAGCGAGAGCCGGTCGTTCTGGCGCAGCCGCCATGCGCCGATGCCGCGCGAACGCACGCGCTCCAGATCCCCCACCTGCGTGTCCCAGCGCGACACGAGCGGATCGAAGAGAACCGGCACGCCCGAGAGGCGCGCCAGGAGCGTGGCGAGCGGAACGTCCCGGTGTCCGAACGAGGGAACGACGACCGCGTTCACGCCGCGCGAGCCCGAGAGCCAGCCGGCGAGAAGCCGGGCAGCTCGCGAGAAGGCCCCCGCGCGGGGAGGCGCGTGGACGGCACACACCTCGACGCCGGCGCTCTCGAGCGCCTGGCGGATCACGACGGTCCTCGGGTAGGCGGGATCGAACGCGCCGAACAGGGCGACCTTCAACGCCGCGTGTCCGGTCCCCGGCCCCCGGGCCCGTCCCCGCGGATCTCGTCCTCCCATCGGCGCGCGTACTTCGTGAAGACCGAGAACGCCGCGAGCATGCAGAGCACGAGGCCCGCGCGCCCCTCGCGAAAGCCTCCCTCGACCACGTACATGCGGAGGAAGCGGAGCCACGGCCGCAGGAGGAGCCGCGAGCCGGACGCGCGGATGCCCCGCTTCTTCAGGTCCTCCGCGGACCACCTCGTGTAGCGGCCGAACTTCTCGAAGTAGGCGTCCAGGTTCCGGTACGTGTGGTGGACAAGGCGCTCGCGCAGGCTCTCCACGCGTCCCCGGATCACGACCTCGGCGTGCACGTGGAGCGGCTCGTACTCCCCCTTCGTCCGGTCGAAGAGCCGGAGCACGCGGTCCCGCTGCCAGCCGGCGGAGCGGATCGGCTTCCCGAGGAAGTGGTTCGAGCGTCCGATCCAGTAGCCGTCCGCGCGCGCCGGATTCGCGAGCACGGACTCGATCTCGGCTCGGAGCGCGGGGGTGACCCGTTCGTCCGCGTCCACGATCAGGACCCACCGGTGCGTGAGCTGCGGCAGCGACCAGTTCTTCTGCGCGGCCGAGTTCACGTACTCGTGCTCGAGCACGCGGTCGGCGATTCCGCGCGCGATCGCGACCGTTTCGTCCGCGCTCCCCGAGTCCACCACCACGACCTCGTCCGCCCAGCGCACGGAGTCGAGGCACGCCTTCACGTTGTGTTCCTCGTTCTTCACGGGGACGAGGACGCTCAGCGGCTCGCGCAGGGCGTCCTCCCTTCCGCTCCGGCGCCCGTGCCGCCCAGGAGCGCGCGCGCGGCCTCGATCACGCGAGCCTCCGTCACGTCGCGCATGCAGCGCATGTGGCGCTCGCCGGGTAGCGGGCAGACGTTCGCGTTGCAGTGGAGGCACTCGAGGCCCGCCGCCTCGACCACCGCGTGCGGGCCTTCCGGCGGATGCCACGTGCCGGGATGCGTGGGTCCGAACACCGTGACGGTCGGAACGCCGAGCGCCACGGCCACGTGCTTCGGACCGGAGTCGTTCCCCACGAGGATCGACGACCGGCAGAGGAGCGCGGCGAGCTCCTGCCACCCCATCGCCGGAGCGAGACGCGAGGGGTGCCTCATGCGGGCGCGGCACGATTCGGCGAGAGCGCGCTCCCCCGGTCCCCAGAGCCAGATCACTTCGCCCTCCGACGCGAGATCGTCCATGACGAGCGCGAAGCGTTCGGGAATCCAGGTCTTCGAGGGCCACGATCCGGCGGGAAGGCAGGCGAGAATGGGGGCGCCCGACGCGACGCCCGACGCGCGGAGCCAGTCCTCCACGACCTTCCTCGCGCGCTGGGCGAGCTGATGCGTAACCAGGGGCGTCGTGATGGCAAACA
>DASTBC010000310.1 GCA_035712245.1 Candidatus Eisenbacteria bacterium | reverse complement strand
GCGGCACCGTGCGCCAGCAGGCCGTGCGCGAGCGTCCCGGTCTGCTGGCCGCCGGACGGGTGGACGACGAGACCTGCCGGCTTGTCCACGACGAGGAGGTGCTCGTCCTCGTAGACGACGTCCAGGGGAATCGGCTCGGCCCGAAGCGGCGTGGGCTCCCGGCGGGGGCGCACGACCTCGATCCGGTCGCCCTCGCGCACGCGGCGGCTGGCGCGCGCGAGCTCGCCGTTCAGACGGACGTGGCCGCCGTCGATGAGCTGGCGTACCGCCGAGCGGGAGAGGGTGCGCTCGGCCTCCGCGAGAAAGCGGTCCAGCCGCTCACCCGCTCTCGAGGCCGGGACTACGTGGACTTTCGGGATCGGGAGCGGGGTGTCCCGATCGGTAGAGGCTCCAGGCAAAGAGGATGACCCCCATCGTGACGGCGCTGTCCGCGATGTTGAACACGGGCCATCGCGCGGAACCGGCGCCCACGTCGATGAAGTCGACGACCCAGCCGAGACGCACGCGGTCGATCAGATTCCCGATGGCGCCGCCGAGAATACACCCGAGCAGGACGCGATGGTGCAGGCCGCGGTAGGCCTCACGAAGGAAGAGGTTCAGAACGACCGCGATCGCGAGGATGGAGATGACGATGAACGGACCGCGGCTCCCCGGAAAGAGCCCGAAGGCCGCGCCGGTGTTGTGGACGAGCGTGAATCGCACGATGTCCCCGAGCACGGGGACGGGCTGGCCCAGCACGAGCTGGGACGATGCGATCCACTTGGTGAGCTGGTCGGCCAGCACCACGCCCGCGGCGCACGCCAGGAACACCCCTGTGTTCCGGTTCATCCTCGCGCCGCGTTCGTTTCCTTCTCCTGCTTCTCCTGGCACGTGACGCAGAGGTTCGCGTGGGGGATCGCGTCGAGCCTCGGTTTCCCGATCTCCTTGCCGCAGGTCTGGCACATGCCGTACTCGCCGCGGTAGAGACGCCGGAGCGCCTCGTCCACGTTGTACAGGAGTCTCCCCTCGGCCGAAGCGAAGAGGAACGCCTTCTCGCGCTCCATCGCGTCGGTGCCCATGTCGGCCATGTGGAACGAGTACGCCGAGAGGTCTCCGCCCGCGTCCCGCTGGGTCTGCGCCATCGTCTTCTCGAGGTATCCGAGCTGGCCCGACAGCTTCTTCCGCTCCTCCAGGAGCCGCTCCTCGAAGTGCTTCAAATCCTTCTTGGTGAGCAACGTGTCACCCTCCTTTTCGAACACGCTCGATCCCGACCCGGGCGCGCTCGCCGTCGAACGTCCACTCCTCGACGGCGCCGTCCACGGGGGCGCGGGAGACGAGCTCCTCGGCCAGCACCTCGTCACGGATGGTTTCCTCGAAGCGCTCGCAGGCCCTGGCGAGGCCGGGCGAGAGCTCCCAGGAGAGCCGGATCCGGTCCGTCACGTCGAACTCGGCGCTCTTGCGGAGCGCTTGGATCCGGTGCGCGAACTCACGGACGAGCCCCTCCGTCCGCAGATCCTCGTCCAGGGTGGTGTCGACGGCGACCGCGAGGCTTCCGTCGGACTGCGCCACCCAAGGAGCTTTGGATGCCTCCTGCACCAGTACGTCTTCCGCCGTGAGGCGGAAGGAGCGCCCGCCGGCCTCGACCTCCCAGCCTTCTCCCTCGATCGCGGCCCGGACCTGGCCGGGCGGGGCGGCCAGCATCTGGGCGGCAATCTCCTTCATGGCCGGCCCCGCCTTCTTCCCCAGGACCGGGAAGTTGGGCTTCACCGTGAGCGCCACGAGGTCGTTCCGATCCTCCACGAGAACGACCTCTTTGACGTTGAGCTCGTCCTGGACCAGCCACGCGAGGCCTAGCAGGTCCCGTGCCTCCCGCGCTCCGATCCCCGCCACGGCGACCCGGCGAAGCGGCTGTCGGACCCGGAGCGAGGACGCGTTCCGGGCCGCCCGGGCGAGATTCACGACCCGGAGGGCGAGCTCCATGGAGCGCTCGAGGCCCTCGTCGATGCGCGAGGGGTCGGGCTCGGGGAAGTCACACCAGTGGACGCTCGAGGGCTCCGCGTCGGGCGCGCCGGGGCGCACGACGTGCTGGTGGATCTCCTCCGCGACGAACGGGGTGTACGGAGCGAGGAGCCTCGACACGACGCGCAGGCACTCGTAGAGCGCGTCGTAGGCGGCGCGCTTGTCGGCCGGATCCCCGGATTTCCAGAACCGCCGGCGCGAGCGCCGGACGTACCAGTTCGAGAGGTCCTCGAGCACGAAGTCCTGGATCGCGCGCGCGCCGCGCGTCAGGTCGTACGACTCGAGGGAGTCCCTCACCGAAGCGGTGAGCGAGTGGAGCCGGGACAGGATCCAGCGGTCGAGAAGGCTCGGCGCGGAGGGCTCCTTCCTCGCGGGATCGTAGTCGTCGATGTTCGCGTAGAGAGCGAAGAACGCTCCGACGTTCCGGAGCGTCCCGAGGAGCTTCTTCGTCACCTCGGTCACGCCGTCCGTGTCGAAGCGCGTCGGCATCCACGGCGGGCTCGTCGCGATGAGATAGAAGCGGAGCGCGTCGGCTCCGCGCTCGTCCAGGATCTTGTTGGGATCGACCGTGTTCCCCTTCGACTTGCTCATCTTCTTGCCCTGCTTGTCGAGGATGAGCTCGATGGGAAGCACGTGCCGGTACGGCGCGCGCCCGGAGGCGTGCACCGCGATCGCGAGGAGCGAGTAGAACCATCCGCGGGTCTGGTCCATCCCCTCCGAGATGAAGTCGGCCGGGAACGAGCGCTCGAACCGGTCCCGGTTCTCGAACGGGTAGTGCCACTGCGCGTACGGCATCGCGCCCGAGTCGAACCACACGTCGATCACCTCGGGCACGCGGCGCTGCTCGCCGCCGCACTTCGGGCAGTCGAAGGTCACCTGGTCGACGTAGGGACGGTGGAGGTCGAGCGGATCCGGAACTCCCTTCCCCTGGCGCAGCTCCTCGATGCTCCCGACGGAGCGGTCCTCCCCGCACCCGGAGCACCGCCAGATGTTGAGCGGCGTCCCCCAGTAGCGGTTCCGCGAGAGCGCCCAGTCGACGTTGTTCTCGAGCCAGTTCCCGAACCGGTTCGCGCCGACGTCCCCAGGGTGCCACTCCACGGTCTTGTGCGCCGCGAGGAGCTGGTCGCGGTAGCGCGTCGTGGCGATGTACCACGTCTTCCACGCGTAATAGAGGAGGACCGAGTCGCAGCGCCAGCAGAAGGGATAGGCGTGCGTCGTCATCTCCTCGCGGTAGAGCGATCCGTGCGCGCGGAGCCAGCGCCGGATGTCCGACTCGGCGTCCTTCACGAACTGCCCGGCCCAGGGCTTCACGTCCTCGGTGAAGTGGCCGCGCGGGTCCACGGTGTGGTGCTGCGGGAGATCGAGCGCCTGGCCGAGGGCATAGTCGTCCTCGCCGTACATGACCGCGGTGTGCACGACGCCCGTGCCGTCGGTCGTGGTCACGAAGTCGGCGGCAGCGACGTAGTAGGCCTTCTTTCCGGTGACCGCTTCCAGATTCATGAAGTCGAAGAGCGGACGGTAGCGCCGCCCGACGAGATCGCGGCCCTTGAGCTCCCGGTCCACGGTGTACTCCCCCGCGAGCTGGGCGAGCCGCTCGCGCGCGACGTAGTAGCGCTCCTCCTTGCCCTCCACCGTCTGGACCGCGCGGACGTAGTCCAGGTCGGCGCCCACGGCGAGCGCGACGTTCCCCGGAAGCGTCCAGGGCGTGGTGGTCCACGCGAGCACGTACGATCCCGGCTCGTCCTCGAGGGCGAACTTCACCGTGACCGAGGGCTCCGTCACGTCGTCATATCCCAGGCTGACCTCGTGACTCGAGAGGGGCGTTCCGCAGCGCGGGCAGTACGGGACGATCTTGTGCCCCTGGTAGAGGAGCCCCCCGTCCCAGATGCGCTTCAGGAGCCACCAGACGGTCTCGATGTACTCGTTCGCGAAGGTGAGATACGGATGGTCCATGTCGAGCCAGAACCCGATCCGCTCGGTGTTCCGGCGCCACTCGCTCTCGTACTTGAGGACGCTCTTCTTGCAGAGCGCGTTGAACTCCGCGATCCCGTACGTCTCGATCTGATCCTTGCCGCTGATCTGGAGCTGGCGCTCGACCTCGATCTCGACGGGAAGCCCGTGCGTGTCCCACCCGGCCTTGCGCGGGACGTAGTGGCCCGTCATCGACCGGTAGCGGCAGACGATGTCCTTGATGGTCCGGGAGATCACGTGATGGACGCCCGGGAGTCCGTTCGCCGTGGGCGGGCCCTCGTAGAACGTGAACGGGGGCGAGCCCTCGCGGCGGCGGAGTCCTTCCTCGAACGCGCGGATCTCCTTCCAGAGCTCGAGGATCTTCCGCTCGGACTCGGGTGCGTCGAGCTTCACGCTGGGGGGACGGAAGCGCTCGGCCTTCACGCTCATGCGCGCTCCCCGCGCGCGGGAAGCCGCGTGAGCACCTGGGTGACGAGGCGCGTGAGGAAGGGCTCCGCCTGCGCGGCGTTCGCGAGGATCTTCGTGATGTCGGCGGGCTCGAGCGCGTCGGGAAGGCAGAGGTCCGTGACGACCGCGAACGCGAGGAGCCGCATCCCGGCGTGGGCCGCGACGATCGCTTCGGGGACGAGGGACATGCTCACGAGATCGGCGCCGGCCCACGTCAAGAATCGATACTCGGCGCGGGTCTCGAGATTGGGACCGGCCACCGCGGCGAGGACTCCCTCGCGTAGGCGGATCCGCTCGTCGAGGGCGACCTCGCGCGCGAGCGCCTGGAGCGACTTGTCGTAGGGCTCGGACATGTCCGGGAACCGCGGCCCGAGCGAGTCCTCGTTGGGTCCGAGGAGCGGGTTGTCTCCCATGAGATTGAGGTGGTCCGTCACGAGCGCGATGTCGGCGGCTTCATACCCGGGGTTCATGCCGCCTGCCGCGTTGGTCACGACGAGCGTGTGGACCCCCAGGGCACGCAGCACGCGCGTCGGGAAGGTCACCTGGCGCATCGTGTAGCCTTCGTAGTAGTGGGCGCGTCCGCTCAGCACGATCGCGGGGCGGCCTCCGAGGGTTCCCGCGTAGAGCTCCCCCGCGTGGCTTTCCACGCCCGCGGTCGGGAAATGAGGGATCTCGTGGTACGGGACCACCACCGCGTCCGGCATCGCGTCGGAGAGGCGTCCGAGCCCGGTGCCGAGGATGACCCCTACCTCCGGCTTCACGCGAATGCGCTCCGCGACGTACGCGCGGGCGTCTTCGATCGCGCCCGGGAGGTTCGAGGCGAGCGGATCCGCGGCCCGCGCGCCGGCGGCGCGTGCGTTCTTCGTCATCACTCCGCTTCCAGCCTGTGCCACAGGTCGTTCTCCTCGAGTCCGTCGGCCTCGATCCACTTCGTGCGCGAGGTCGCGCCGGCCTTGATGCGAAGCGCCCCCGCCCGGAGCCCCAGCTTCTCGCGAAGGAGCGCGAGCACCGCGTCGTTCGCCTTCCCCGACTCCGCGGCCGCGGTCACGCGCACCCGGATCGTCCGGGAAGACGGGTCCACCCGGATCTCGTCCGCGCGGCTCTTCGGCGTCACGTGCACCGCGAACCTCACGTCCCGCGCGGGCCGAAGAGCGCGCTCCCGATCCGCACGATCGTGGCGCCTTCCTCGATCGCGATCTCGAAGTCGTCCGACATCCCGATCGAGAGCCCGGCGTCCCCGCCCAGGAGCCCGGCGTCCCGTGCCTCCTCGCGGAGCCTCGCGAGCGCCCGGAACGACGCCCGGGCGCCGTCCAGGCCGCCGTGCCGCGGGCCGATGGTCATGAGCCCTTCGAGACGGAGCGGATCGAGCGCGCGAACCCGCCCGAGCAGCGCCATCGCCTCCCCGGACGGGACTCCGTGCTTCGAGGACTCGCCCGAAGTGTTCACTTCCACGTAGCAGAGAGGCGAACGCCCCGCCGCCTCGGCCCTGCGGGCCAGCTCCTCGGCCAGGGCCGCGGAGTCCACGGAGTGGACCTCCTCGAAGAGATCGACGGCCTTCCGCGCCTTGTTGGTCTGGAGGTGTCCCACGAGATGCCACCGCGGACCCGGCCCCACCTCGCGGATCTTCCCCTCGGCTTCCTGGACTCGGTTCTCTCCGAGCTCGGTCAGGCCGGCTTCGAGCGCCTGCCGCACGACCGAAGCGGGGAAGCCCTTCGTGATGGCCAGGAGCCGCACCGATCCCGGCGCGCGGCCCGATCGCTCGGTTGCGCTGTCCATCCGGACGCGGATCCCCGCCAGCCGCTCTGCAAGTGGCTCCACCCGCGCCACCTCCCGTGACCCGTCAAAATGCGAGCCGGACAGTATAGGTCCGCCTTTTCCGGGCCAACAAGGGGATTCGCCCCCGGGGCGTCCCCGGGCGGCGGATTCCGCGCCGCGCGGGCGGCACGGAACCCCGCGGGCTACCGCGGTGGATCCCGGTGGAGCTGGTCCGTGGGGCGAAGACGCCCCGAGCACCCCTTCTTTCGGCACGGGATCCCGGCGGTGGCGTCGTCGTCGAGCACGAGCTCGCCGCCCTCGGATCGCGAGGTGAGAAGCTGGACGAGCGCCTGCACCTGCTGGGGGGTGTACATGTACCCGCACAGGTTGCAGCGGTACCAGTGTTCGAGGTCCATAGAGAGAGCTCCCCGTGAGCGGGAGAGAGCTTCCCCTTTTTTGCGGACCGAGCGTGCGGATGGAGTGTGGCGGAACCTCGGCGCGGGGCGAACGCGCCGGCTCGCAGGAGCAGAGGCGAAGCTAATCCATGACTCCGGGCGGTGCAAGCCGGGAAAGTGGCGTGCTACCGTACCCCGGGTCAGGGCCGTGCCGAGCTCCGGACCGGGGGGTACCCATGCTGAAAGCGCTCGTTCATTTCCTCGTGATCGTGGCCACGTTCCTCCTCATGGCCCGGACGCTGCCGGGCTTCTACGTCCCGAACTGGGGAGTCGCCGTCCTGGCGGCCCTGGTCCTCGGGCTGGCCAACGCGACCATCGGCCTCATTCTCAAGATCATCACGTTCCCGCTCATTCTCCTCACCTTCGGGATCTTCTATTTCGTGGTGAACGCCCTCGTGCTCCTCCTCGTGGCGTTCCTCGTCCCCCAGTTCAGCATCAACGGCTTCCTCCCGGCCTTCATCGCCGCGCTCGTGCTCGCGGCGGTGAACATGCTGTGGAAGGCGGTCACGGCGAACTGGGACTGAGCGTGAACGCGGGAGGGCCGCGACGCTCGCGCCTCTCCGCCCGCGTCCCGGACGACTTCGAGCCGAATCCGCTCGCGCGGCTCCTGGCCGAGAAGCGCGCGCGGGGCGTCCGCATCCTCGATCTCACGATCTCGAACCCCACGCGCGTGGGACTGGACTATGGACCGCCGCCCACGCTGGCACTCCCGGACGCGTACGAACCGGAGCCGCGAGGCTCGCTCGCCGCGCGGGAAGCGGTGGCCCGGTATTACGCGGAACGGGAAGGACGCGACACGGTGTCTCCCGACCGGCTGGTCCTCACCTCGAGCACGAGCGAGTCCTACGCGCACCTGCTCCGGCTCCTCTGCGATCCCGGCGACGACGTGCTGGTCCCCACGCCGAGCTATCCCCTCTTCGAGCCGCTGGCCAGACTGGAGGGGGTGGAAATCCGCGAATACGCGCTCCAGGCCGCCTCGACGCCGTCCGGCGGGTGGACCGGCGACCCCGACTCCATGGAAGCCGCGGCCGGGCCGCGCACTCGCGCCATCTTCCTCGTGCAGCCCAACAACCCCACCGGCTCCTGCGTCCAACCGGAGGAGCTGGGAGCCATCGAGGCCGTCGTGGAGCGCCTCGGCATCGCCCTCGTCTCGGACGAGGTCTTCGGCGACTTCCCGTGGCCACCGGCGACCCGGCCGCTCCCGACGCTCCTTGCGGAGCCTCGCCGAGGGCCGACCTTCGTGCTCGGAGGTGTGTCGAAGCTCTGCGGTCTGCCCCAGATGAAGCTCGGATGGATCGCCGTCGCAGGACCCGACCGCGAGATGGGGCGCGCGACCGAAGGACTCGAGTGGATCGCGGACCTCTTCCTCTCCACGAGCGGCCCCAGCGAGGCCGCGCTTCCTTCGTTCCTGGACGGACGGCATCGATTTCAGATCGCGATGCGAGAGCGGCTCGCGGCGAATCTCGGGCTCTTGCGCTCGAATCTCGTCCCGGGGCGAACGCCGTTCCAGCTCCTCGAAGCGGAGGGCGGCTGGAGCGCCGTGCTGCGACAGCGAGAGCATGCCCAGGACGTGGACCCGGGCGAGCGGCTCCTCGATCGGCACGATATCCTGGTCCACCCCGGCCACTTCTATGGGCTGTCGGACGACCACATCGTCATCAGCCTGATCGTCGAGCCCTCCGTCTTGGAGGAAGCACTCGGTCGTCTGATGTAACCCCGTATGGTCGCGTGCCGCGCCGTTTCCTTGGAATTCACGGCCACCCTTATGAGTAGAATGAAGCGTCCGAGGGGGACCCAGCCATGCGACGACTCCACCCGAAACCGACACGCTGCCTGCTCGCGCTCGCGCTCCTCTTCCTCATGCCTTCGCGACCGAACGCGCAGGACGCGCCCTCGAAGGGCCTTCCCGTCGGAGACGACGCGCCCGTGGTCTTGAGAACACCCGCGACCCAAGCGGACCGGGATCGCGTGCGCGCGCGCCTCGCGTCCGCGGAGCGCGCGCTGCCGAAGCCTTCGTCCACGTTCCGTCTCGCACCCGAGGGTGAGGAGCGGCGCGTCGGGGCCGACGCGGGGAAGCTGGACGCGCCCGACGGGTGGAATCCGATCCCGGCCTGGCTCTCGCGCTCGTACGAGACCCGGACCGCGAGCGAGGACGAGCGCACGCTCGAGATCAACCTCGCCCTGAACGGGGAACGCGGACTCTCCACGGGCCTCGCCACCGTCGGAGGAGCGGTTCAGATCCTCGACCGGAAGGGCGCGCTCTTCGTGCGCCAGTCCATCCTCGGAGCGGAGGAGGGCTCCCGGGTCGCGGTTCCGCTCTCGCCGGAGGACTCGAAGCGGGCCCTGACGCTCGTCCGGGCGTACGTCGTGCCGCCGGATCTCGAGTCGGGCCTTCGCAAGAGGGTGCAGCAGACGGAGGATCTTCCCCGGCTCGGCGACGGGGACGTGACCTCGAGCCGGCCGGACGGGATCGCGGCGATCATCGTGGAGATTCGAGGGGAGCGCCGTGACGTGGACGCGCTGGCGCCCAGGATCGACATCGCCGCGCTCCGGAAGCTCGTGGCACCCTGACGACCCCCTGTACCCCGCCGCTCAAAAGGTGTAGAACTCATCCCTCGTCGCCCGGCGCTCCGGGCTTCCGACGTCGCCAGGCGCGGCGCGCCGCCGCGCGTAGGTCCATTCCCCGAACAAGGAGGTCTCCATGCTCCGACTCTCCCTCGCATTCGCCTTCGGTCTCGTCCTCCTGGCGTCCGGCTCCGCGCTCGCCGCCGACGCGAAGGCGCCGACCTGGAACATGAACGCCACGATCATCGAGGCCTGCTCGTGCCCGATGTTCTGCCAGTGCTACTTCGACGACAAGCCGGCCGCGCACGCGGGCCACGAAGGCCACGGCGCGGGCGAGCACTTCTGCAAGTTCAACAACGTCTTCCAGGTGAACAAGGGCTCCTACGGCGGGACGAAGCTCGACGGCGCGAAGTTCTGGGTCGCAGGCGACCTGGGCGCGAGCTTCAGCGACGGGGAGATGGACTGGGCGGTGCTCCACTTCGATCCGGCCGTCACGCCGCAGCAGCGTGAGGGGGTCGTGGCCGTGCTCGGGCACCTGTACCCCGTGAAATGGAAGTCCTTCACCATGGGCGCGGACGCTCCGGTGGAGTGGAGCTACACGAAGGACCGCGCCGTGGCGAAGCTGGACGGCGGGAAGATGGGAGAGGTGATCCTGAACCGGAGCCCGGGCATGACCGACCAGCCCGTCGTGATCCAGAACCTCAAGTACTTCGGCGCGCCGCGGAACAACGGCTTCGTCATGATGAAGAACGAGGTCGAGGCCTACCGCACCGGCGACAAGCCGTACGAGTACAAGGGCACGAACGGCTTCATGATCACCTTCGACATCAATCACAAGGACGTGAAGCCGAAGGGCTGAGGCATCCCCACACATGCGCGGACCGGCCGCCGCCCGCGACGGCGACGGCCGGCCCGCCGCAAGGAGAGCTCCATGAACAAGGCACAGATGAGCGCGTTTTGGGAACACTTCCGCGGAGTCCAGGGCATCACGGTCCGGGCGATCGAGGCGATCCCGGCCGACAAGGTCGATGCCCGTCCGTGCAAGGACATGCGAACGCCCCGCGAGCTGCTCGTGCACATGTACAACATGATGCGCTACGCGGCGGACGGCGCGGCCAAGGGGAACATCGGATACGTCGACTCGAAGGACGACCCCGTCACGCTGGAGAAGGTGAAGACGAAGGACGATCTCGTGCGCTACGCCACGGAGTCCTGGAACATCGCCGACCGCGCGGTGGCGTCCATGAGTGATGCGCAGCTCCAGGCGATGGTCCCGACGCAGTGGGGGATGCCCTTCCCGGGCGCCATCTGCATCACGATCATCTACGACGAGCACCTGCACCACCGGGGCCAGCTCTACGCGTATCTGCGCCAGCTCGGCGTGGAGCCCCCCTTCATGTGGTCCTTCGATCAGAACGCCCCCGAGTACCAGCCGAAGCAGGTGCAGCAGGCGTAGAGGCGCAGGCACGGCGACCGGCCGGAACACCGAATCCATCGGGCGGGCGTTTCCACGAAGCGCCCGCCCTTTTGCTTGACTCCTTCCAGAGTTAGGCTAACCTAAATCCGTGTTTCGTCACGACAAATGCCTCCTCGGCGCGATCGTCGTTCTCGCCGCCGCGGCGGCCGAGGCCCGGGGCCAGGAGCCCGGGGCCGCCGACCCGGCCGTGGCGATCCGCGCGTCCAAGGCCGGGTATCACCTCTTCCACCCCACGCCACGGGCGCTCCTCCGGGAGATGAGCACCGACCGCCCCGACCTCACCGAGAGCCCGTACACGGTGGACGCGGGCCACGCCCAGATCGAGGTCGAAGCCGTGACCCTGACGCACGACGAGGGCCTCGACAAGACCGGGTACGCGGGATTTCTGGTGAAGCTCGGCCTCACGCCCCGTTCGGACCTCCAGATCGGGTTCGACGCGATCCACGAGGAACGGGACTCGGGGGCCTTGCCCCCGGACCCGTCCACGTCCGACGGCGAGACCGGGCCCACCAATCTGACGGCCAGGCTCAAGTGGAACCTCTGGGGCAACGACGGCGGCTCCACCGCGCTGGCCGCGATGCCGTACGTCGAGTTCCCGACCGCCGAGGGCGAGACGCAGGTGGGCGGCGGACTCATCGTGCCGCTCGCGATCTCGGGCCCCTGGGAGACGGGCCTCGCCACGATGGCCCAGATGGACGTGCTCCCCGACGCGGACGGGGACGGGCATCACGTCGAGTGGCTCTTCACGGGGACCATCGCGCGGGACCTGGTCGGGAGCCTGGCGGGCTTCCTCGAGGGGACCTCCGGTCACCGCCCCCGATCCGAGGGGGAGTGGACGGCTCTTCTGAACGCGGGGCTCACCTTCGCCGCCACACCGGACCTCCAGCTCGACGGGGGGACACGCCTGGGCGTCTCGGATGAAGCCGAGGGCGTCGCCCTCTTCCTCGGGATCTCCTACCGGCGCTGAGTTTCGGCGCGCACGGCCCGTGTGTTCGCAGTCCCGCCTTGCCGGGGAGCACGCCACGCGCTAGAATCATCCGATCGGATCCGCGATCTTCACCGGGAGGGAGTTCATGACCCCGTCCCCCGTGAGGCGCCGGATGCGGGCTGAGATCACGACTCCACAGGACGAACCGATTCCGGATCTCGCGCGCGAGTACTCCGACGCCTGCTCGCTCCTCGAAATCGCACGATCGCTTCTAGGCGCCAGCCGCCCTTCCGAGATCCTGGGGCGGTTCCTGCATTCCACCCTGGGCTTGACCGGCGCATCCCATGCGGTCGGCTATCTCTACGCTCCCAGCCGCAGGCGGCTCGGCCTCACGGTATCCTTCGGACTGACGCCCAGCGAGCACCGCTCCCGTCTCGTCCTGACGCGAAACGAAGACCGCCTCCTCGCGGAGTGTGACGGGGCCGCGGTCTTCCCCGTTTCCGGTCACGACGGAGGGTACGAACAGCTCCCCGAGGGCAGACTGCGCCGCTGGGCCGCCGGCCTCGAGGCGGCCTTCCTCCTCCCGATCGTCGTGCGCGCGAACCTCCTCGGCGTGGCGGCCGTGGGCCCGAGGATCGGCGGCGAGCCCTACTCCGTCGAGACGCTCGAGCTGCTCGAGCGCGCCGCGGCGCTCGCCGCCCAGGCGATCGAGTCCTCCGCGGCGCTCTCCGATATCCCGGCCGAGCAGCAGTACCCGATGGTGCCGGAGACGCACTCGAAGGCGCCGGTCCAGATCTCGAAGAGGCTCCGGCAGCTCCGCGCGGCCCACCCGATTCTCGGGCGCATCCTGGGCGAGAGCCCCGCCATGCTCCGCCTCCTCGAGGAGGCCCAGAGCGTGGCGCCGACCCGCTGCCCGGTCCTGATCCAGGGCGAGACCGGGTGCGGAAAGGAGCTCCTCGCGAGATCGGTGCACGAGATGTCCCCGAGGGCCAAGGGGCCGTTCGAGGTGGTCGACTGCGGCTCCATTCCCAAGGACTTGATCGAGAGCGAGCTCTTCGGCCACGAGCGCGGCTCGTTCACCGGCGCCGTTCGGGATCGCCGCGGACTCTTCGAGATGGCGCACCACGGCACGATCTTCCTGGACGAGCTCGGAGAGCTGCCGCTCTCCGCGCAGACACGGCTCCTTCGCGTGCTCCAGGAAGGCTGCTTCCGGCGCGTGGGCGGCGAGGAGACGATCCAGGTGGACGTCCGCGTGGTCGCGGCCACGAACCGGGATCTCTGGGGAGAAGTCGAGGCGGGACGATTCCGCAGCGATCTCTACTACCGGGTCAGCGTGCTCACGCTCCATGTGCCGCCGCTCCGCGACCGAAAGGGCGACATTCCGGTCCTCGCCGGCCACTTCGCGCGTATCGCCGCCGAGGAAATGGGGACCCCCGAGCTGCGCCTCGATTCGTCCCTCGAGCGAAGGCTTCTCGAGCACGACTATCCCGGCAACATTCGCGAGCTGCAGAACCTGATCACCGCGCTCGCCGTCGGAGGGACCGCCGGAAACGGCGCGACCGACCTGGAGCGGATCTTCCGGCGCCCCGCGACGGCCACGGCGGTGCCGCAGCCCAAACGAGGCGAGCGGAGCATGGGCAACTGGGTCGTCACCCACCTGCGGCGGCACGGCTTCAACATTGCGGCCGCGGGTCGATCGCTCAAGGAGGCGCAGGCGAAGGAAGGAACGCTCGACGCGCCGATCGCCGATCGTACGACCCTGACCTACTACCTCCAGGGGGAGTGCCTGCGCGAGTTCTGCGAGGCCGACTTCGACCTCGACCGCGCGTCCCGGTCGCTCGCCGGAGGGCCCTATCTGACCGGCGTCGTCACCCGGAGACTCCGCTCGCTCCTGCGGATCCTCGCCGCGGCCGCGGATGCCGAAGGGGACGTCGGCGGCGCGAGGAGGGTCTGCGAGAAGCGCATCCCGAAGCTTCCCGCTCCCTACCACGACTACGTGGACAGGATCCTGCGCAGCTACGTCGAGCGCCGCTGGAGGAACGCGGTCTAGCTTCCGCGTCCCACGCCGGAACCCGGAAAAGACGAAGAGGCGGGCTCCGGTCTCGCCGGGGCCCGCCTCGGAAACCGAAAGCGGAGTGACTTACTCGGACGACGGCGGCGTATAGAACTGGCGGCGGGCCATCCCACGCGGGGTGGTCGAGGCAACCTTCCGGGTTCCCTTCTTCGCCTTCGTCGACTTCGCCTTGGCCTTCACCTTCTTCGCAGCCATCGTACCCTCCTCGTTGATGGTCCGCGGACGGAGCCACCGTGGCTCCCGACCGACGCTCCGGATGTCATCGCATGTCTCATGCCGGATCGCGAGACACCCGATCGAACGCCGCAACCTCTTGAGACGCGCGAGCACGCCGTCTCGAACCCACGCGGGAGCGCGTCGCTCTCGCCGATGAATTTCCGCAGTTTTGAGGAGGGCGTTGAGGAAGGTCCGCGGCTCGCGCGATCGGTGGCAGCTGCCTCGTTGATGGAGCCGATCGGTCAAGCCGTCCGCCCCCGAAGTCCTCCAAAAGGATCGGGCGGACCCGAGACTGCCGGGTCCGCCCGTCCTCGTCGATCGAGGGTGTCAGGCTACTCGCTCGACGGCGGCGTATAGAACTGCCGGCGCGCCATTCCACGCGGCGTCGTCGGCGAAACCTTGCGGGCACCCTTCTTCGCGGCGGTCTTGCTCTTCGACTTGGCCTGGATCTTCTTCGCTGCCATGACACCCTCCCTCGTTGGGAGCCGGGCGTCACCGTGACGCCGGCCGACATCCCGACGCTATCGCAACCGGCGTGCCGCGAAGCCGCGGGCGCATCGCGCAGGCCGCAACCCCGAGCGCCGCTTGCTTCCACGAGCGCGACCGCTCTTCGAGTCCTGGAATCGCGAGGCGTGCGCGCCGCGGAAATTCCTCATTTCTGTCATGTCAAAACCAGAAATTCATCCGCAGCGCGCGTCCGAGCGGGCGAAGCGTGCTCCAGAGCCAGGGGGTCCATCCCGCCTCGACCTTCGCGCGCCCGGTCATTCCCGCGAGGAGATCCAGATCGGGATTCGCGCACTCGACCGTCACGGTGAACGAAGAAGGTTTCCCGGCGGGACCCGATCCCTCGGGCGCGATGGTCAGGACCTTGCCGCGGAACTGGCGATCGGGGTACGCGAGCACCTTCACGCGCGCGACTCCACCCGGCGCGAGATCCCCGATGTCCTCCTCGGAGACCTGGACCTCGACGTGGACCGGGTCGAGCCGGGCGATCTCGCAGAGCGCGTCGCCGCGCTCCATCATCTCTCCGACGCGCTCGCCGATCCGCGGCGTGAGGATGGAGCCCGTGACGGGTGCCGCGAGCCGCTGGTCGGCTCCCTCGGATCGCGCGTAGCTCATCCACCCGGAGAGGTTCTTCGCCTGGAGCGACCAGCGCCGCGCCTCCGCGGGGTCGCGCCGTTCCGTGGCCTCGGCCGCGCGGCGCTCCGCGATCGACAGCTCGGCCTCCGCCTCGGCGAGGCGGGCGTCCGACTCCCGGTTCCGGAGCGCGGCGATGGGGGCGCCGGCCACGACCTCATCCCCTCCCGAAGCGTAGACTTGCTCGACGATGCCCGGGGCGAGCGCGACGACCGGGAGCACCTCGGAGGGCCGGACGAGCGCCGGTCCCGCGGCGTGGCGCGGAAGCGGCACGGCCACGAGGAAGAGAGTCGCCGCTGCGGTGGCTCCGAGGATGATCCGGCGCCGGTTCGGGCTCATGGCCGCGAGCCGCCGCCTCTGCCCGGCGATGGGGGCGAGAAAGCCGACCATCGGCACGCGGCGGTAGAGATCCGCGTTCCGGATCGCCACCGACACGGATCCGCTCAGGATTCCCAGGAACTCCTCGGCGGCCGCGTCCCCGAAGCCGGCCGGGTCGCGGGACTCGAGGACCAGGTAGCCCAGGAGGCCCTCTTCGTCCTGGAGCGGAAGGACCAGGATCGACTGCATCTCCCCCGCCTCGAAGTAGCGGGCGAAGACCTCCCGGTCGGGAACCTCGGATGACTCGTCGGCCACCGACTCCACGGTGACACGGAGGCGCCCCTTCCGGCGGTGGATCACGTCGAGGACTTCCCGGACCCCGAGCACCTCGGCCTCGTTCACCTCGACGGTGACCTTGTCGCTCACGGCGCGCACCTTGAGGCCGCCCGCCTCGACGAGCACGACCAGGGCCCGGTCGCGATCGATGACGGCCTCGGTCGTGTTGGCGACCGTGTGGAGCACGCGGTTCAGGTCCAGCGTCGACGTGATCTCGCCGGTGAAGCGGGCCAGGGCACGGAGCATCTCGATCTTCCGCCGGTTCTCCAGGTCGAGATGGCTCCGGCTCAGCGCCACGGCCACGCCGGATCCCACGTGCTCGATGAAGATCAAATCCTCGTCGGTGAAGTCCTGCCCGTCGGCCCTCCGTCCCAGGGCGAGCACGCCGACCACCGCGTCGTGGGCCTGAAGCGGCGCGTAGAGCTCGAAGTAGGGCCGCGCCCCGGCAGCCGCCGATCCCTCGCCGTCCCCTTCGCTCGGCTCTCCTTCGGGGGGAGCCTGACGCTCCCGCCACTCGACGAAGGACTCGTCCTGCTCGATCTCCGCGCCCAGGAGAGGATGCCCTGTGTTCGCCGCCACGCTCGCGGCCGCCTGCTCCACCGCGCTCTCCTCGACCGCTCCGGCAAGATCCCCGGGGACGCCATGGGTCGCCGCCATGCGGAACGCATCCCCCGGCTCCGAGACGAGGAGCGCGGCTTCGCGAGCTCCGACCGCTCCCGCGACGGTGGGCAGCAGCGCCGCGGCCATCTCCTCGGGAGTCTCGTGCTCGGCGAGCGCGAGCGCGACCTCCTGGAGCGCGAGCGCGCGCGTGGTGACGGCGGCCAGGATGTCGCCGGAGGTCCGGGCCCTGGACGAGCGGTCTCGGCGTGGACGGGAAGGGTGCCGGGTCATGCTCAGAGCCAGAAGTCCGCGCGAACGAGGCGGGCCCAGACGTTTCCGATCCGCTCGTACACGTTCTGGTTTCCGATCTCGATCCGCGCGATCCCGGTTTCGCCGAGACGAAGGTCCGGTGCCGGCTCGGTGAGCCGCACCACCGCGCGGAATCGCGCCCGGCCCTCCGGACCGCGCCGGGGGACGGAGTAGACCCGCTCGACCGTTCCCTCGAGCTTGCGTCCCGGGTTGCCCCTCATCCGGAGCTCGACCTTCCCTCCGGCCTCGACCCATCCGACGTCGGTCTCGCGAACGTCGCACTCGACCTCGTATCGCTCCTCGTTCGACAGGACGAGGAGCGTGTCTCCCGGATCGAGGCGTTCCCCCAGGAGCTCCTCCGTGCGCGCCGTCACCACGATCCCTCCGGCCCTCGCCGCGAGCACGAGCCGCGAGCGAGCCTCCGAGAGGCGTCCTTCCACGGCGAGCGCGGCGCGGCCCTGCGCGTCCGCGGTCCGGTAGAGGGCGGGATCCGAGCGGTCCATGGCCTGCCCGAGCGCCATCGCGCTCTCCCGCGAGCGGACGAGCGCGCCCTGCCACGCGGCGACCACGCTGTCGTTCTCGAGCACGGCCACCGCCTGGAGCGGGAAGACGCGATCTCCTTCCCGTACCAGAACCGCGGCCACGCGCCCGGGCTCCTCGGCGCGGATCGCCTCCCGCTCGGAGCTCGTGTAGCGCGCCTCGGCGCTCACATGGGCCGGCGTGCGGACGAAGAGCGCGAGGACGAGGATCGCCGCGATCCCGATCGCCCAGGGAAGGAATCGTGGCGTCGGACGGCGCGCCGCCTCGGCGGCCTTCATGACTCCGTTCGTCACGGGCTTCCGGACGAAGAGCGCGACCATGCACGCGGTGAGGAAGAACCCGGTCTCGGCCCACGCGCCGACCAGCGTCACGCGGAGCCACTCGAAGAAGCACACGATCACGACGTACGAGTACGCGAAGGTCAGGAGACCGTAGATCAGATACGCGCGCCGGCGGCGAATCCCGACCACGCGCTCCGTGGGAGCCGCGTCCCGCCGGAACCATCCCTTCACGACATTGCGGACGTACGGGAGCGCCTGCTCGCGGAGCTGGCTGATCTGGAGGAGATCGCTCAGCACGTAGTACCCGTCGAACTTGAGGAGCGGATTCAGGTTCAGGAGCACCCCCATGACGAGCCCCATCATCATCACGCGGTAGGAGAGATCGTTGAGGTAGAGCTCGGGCGGGGTGACGGCCCAGAGCACCGCCGCGATGATCGTGATGAACGACTCGAAGTAGATCCCGCCCATGGCGACCCAGATCCGGTGCCAGCGGTTCTCGAAGAGCATCGAATGCGACACGTCGACGAAGAAGCAGGGGCCGAAGTACATCAGCATGAACCCCATCCGGTGCACGGGCCCGCCGAAGTGTTTGCACGCGTACGCGTGCCCGAACTCGTGCACCGCTCCCACGACCGTGAGGATGAGGAGGAGCATCAGGATGCCCCCGAGCGCGCTCCCGCCGTCTCCGATCCCGAGGAGGTGCGTGGGGTCGAAGCTCACCCGATGGCGGTTCACGAACACGAGCCACAGGCTCCAGAGGAGCCCCGCCGTCACGGCGAGCGCGAGCGCCGGATGGAAGAGCCACCGCACGCGGTCGACGGTCCGGTTCAGGAACGGATCCGGATCCCAGATTCCCACCTGCCAGTTGAGCATGTTGTGGAAGAAATCCATGAGACGGGGACGGCTCGCCTTGGCCCGCTCGAGGAGCAGCAGGTTCTTCCGGTACGGATCCTCGAGGAGGCCGATCGCGTCGAGATCGTGGACCGCCTCCTCCACGACGGGGAGCGACAGATCGTTGTGCGGCATCTCGTCCTGGCAGAGCCGGGAGACCTCGGCGAGGGACCGGCGGCCGTCGAGATGCGCCGCGACGAGGCGCGTGTAGGGGTCGATGCGGAAGTACTGGTTCCGGGCGGCGTCGCAGACCGTATAGGCGACGTCGTCTCCTTCGGCCACCTTGCGAATCACGAGCCCGTCTCGAAGCTTCGGGTGCCCCTTCACCGCGCGTCCACGACCTCCACGACGGCGCCGTCCCGGAGCGGTCGATCGCTCCCCGTCACGACGCGCGCGCCGCTCGGGAGTCCGGACACGATCTCGAATCCGTCCCTTCGCGTCGGACCGAGGAGGACGGGCGATCGCCGGACGCGGTCGCCGTCGCACCGCCAGACCCAGGTGGAATCCCCGTCGGCGAGGAGGATGGTGTTCATCGGGAGGAGCAGGGCGGCCTCGTCGGCCGGGCCGGGCACGACGAACCGCACCTCGGAGCCCGCCTCCGGATGGGACGGGAGCCGCCGGAAGCGCGCCACCGCCTTGAAGGTGCCGCTCGCGGGATCGGTCAGAGGATCGACGCGGCTCACCTCCGCCTCGATCGCCTCGCCTCCCCGCGCGGGCTCGAGGCGCACCCGCGAGCCCGCGCGAACGCGTCCGCGCATCGAGGCCGGCAGATAGGCCGACGCGCGGAGACGATCCGGGTTCGTGACGCGCAGGAGGGGCTGTCCCACCGAGACTCGATGGTGCGGCTCGGCGCGCACCATCCACACGAGGCCCGCGATCGGGGCGCGGACGGCGCACCGCGAGAGCGCGACCTGGGAGATGCCGACCGCGGCCTCCGCCTTGTCGAGCTGGAGCTTCGCCTGCTCGACCTCCGTCACGCTCACGTGCCCGTCCTTGCTGAGGCGCTGCGTCCGCTCCACCTGGGAACGGGACCAGGCGAGCTCGGCCTGGTCGCGGCGGAGCGCGAGCCTCTCGTCCCGGTCGTCGATCACGAGGAGCGTGTCCCCCTCCCGGACGCGCTGGCCCTCGCGCACGCGAAGAGCGACGATCTCTCCGTCGGTCTCGGCGACCAGCTCGGCCTCGCGCTCGGCCTCGAGGAACGTCTGGAACGAGGTCTCGTTCCCCTGCGCGGGACGCGCGGGCGCCACGTGCACCTTCGCGACCGAACCGGCGGACCGGGCGCCCGCCGCGCCTGCCCCTCCGGCCGAGGCCGCCGGAACCGAAGCGTCCTTTCCCGAGCATCCCGATCCCAGGAGGGCCAGGAGCGCCAGCAGCGCCAGAGCCGTCCCTCGAGCGCAGGCTCGCGAGGCCTTGCCCGCAGGGGATGCGCTCACGAGTCCGTCCCTTCCGGCACGCCGCCCGCGACGCCGGCGTCCACGCGCGTCTCGTCCCAACGGGCATCCGGCCCCGCGGGCGCTGACTGGGCGACGCCGATCTCGCAGCTCCCCACGCCGAGCGGAACCAGATACCCCAGGGCCTCGTCCCTCCGTCCAAGCCGCATCAGCGCGTCGAGCAGGTTTCCGATCGCCGCCTTCCACTCGGGATGGTGCACGAACGAGCGCAGGTCGTCCTCGGAGAGCGTCGCGATGATCTCCTTCATCTGGTCGGCCGCGCGGACGAACTCGAACGCCGCGCCCTCCCGGTCCCCGGTTTCCCAGAGAATTCTCCCGAGCAGGTCGCGGGAGCGCGCGGCGAGCGGGCGGAATCCGCCCTCCTCGGAGCGCGGAACGAGCTCCCGCAGCTCGCGCGCCGCGTCCCACGTGGCCCCTTCCTTCCAGCACGCCCGCGCGACCTCGAAGGCCGCGCGCAGCTCGAAGTGGAGCATGCGGGACCATCGGGCGAGGTCGCGCGCCTGGTGCGCGAGGCGGCGCGCCTCCCCGTACTCTCCCGACGCGATCGACACCGTGGATTGGGCGAGGAGCGCGCGCACCAGATTCTCGACGTGCCCCGTCGGCTCGGCCGCTTCGGAGGCGCGCTCGACCTCGCGGCGGGCGGTTTCGAGCGATCCGCGCTCCGCGAGGAGCATTCCCCGGAGCGCGTGAACCTCGCAGAGCGCCGGCGTCATGCCCATCGAGCGCGCCAGCTCCTCGGCCCGTCCCAGATTCTCCTCCGCGCGCGCGAGCTGGTCGAGACTCAGGTGGAGCTCGGCCAGGTTCACGTAGACCGGCACCATCGAGTCCTTCGAGCCGATCGCGGCCGACGTCTCGAGCGCGTCCTGGTAGAGCCGGAGCGCGCTCGCGTAGTGGCCCCGCTCGAAGTGGAGGACCCCGAGATTGTTGAGGCACCGGCAGAGGTCGTCGTGATTTCCGAGCTCGCGGCAGAGCGAGAGCGATGCCTCCCAGTGCCGCTGCGCGCCCACGTGATCTCCGCGCTCGTAGAAGACGTTTCCGAGGTGGCGGAGCGTGACCGCCTCGCCTCGCCGGTCCATGGTCTTGCGATAGAGACCCAGCGCCTCCTCGAGATGCGATTCGGCGTCCGTCAGCTCCCCCAGCCGGTAGTGCGTGATGCCGAGGTTCTTGTGCGTCTGCGCCATCTCGCCGGGGTCCCGCGTCTCGCGGCGGATCGCGAGCGACGCGCGATGGGCCGCCAGCGCCTCCTCGAGCGCGCCCCGCTGGTAGTGGATCCCCGCGAGATTGTTGAGCGCCGCCGACTTCATCCGGGGCGCTCCGATCCGGTCGGCGAGCGCGATGGTCTCTTCGATGTACCGGCGGGAGCGTTCCGGGTCGCCACGGAAGAAATGGAGCTTGCCGAGCTCGCGGCAGGCGCCCGCGAGCTGCTCGACATCGTCCGCCGCGCGCGCGCGCGCCTCGATCTCCGTGTAGTCGGCGATCGCCTTGTCGTAGGAGCGCTGCGACTCGGCCGTGCGTCCGAGCAGGTACTGGATGCGGCCGACGGCCTTGGTGAGGGAGGCCGCGCGCACGGGATCGCCGGTCGCCGCGTCGAGCGAGAGCGCGAGCTCGTAGCTCGCGAGGGACTCCCGGTAGTGGCCGCTCGCGTACTCCTCGTCCCCGCGACGCTCGCGGATCTCGCAGAGCTCGCGCACGCGCTCGAGCGGCGGGCTCTGCGGGTAGAGCTCGTGGAGCACGCGCTCGGCCTGGTCCAGGTAGTGGATCGCGTCGGCGTGCGCGAAGAGCCTCGAAGCCATCGCGGCCGCCCGGGTCAGGAACGGGATCGCCTCCTCGCGAAGTCCCGCCGCGAGCAGGTTGTGCGCGATGATCCCCGCGTACTCCTCCGACTCCCCGAAGCTCTCGCGCAGGAACTGCCCCACGACGGTGTGGTACTCGATCCGCAGCTCCGGCGGGATGCTCTCGTAGAGGATCTCCCGGATCTTCGAGTGGTCGAAGTGGTACTGCGGACCCGCCGCGTGGATCAGGTGGTGGATCTGCTCCAGGAACTGGAGCGTCTTCAGGAGCGCCATCCGCTCGATGCGGAGCCCGCGCAGGATCGTTCCCGAGTGGAAGACGTCCCCTTCCACCGCGCCCAGCTCCAAGATCTCGCGCTCGCGCGGGCCGAGGCGGCCCAGCCGCTGCATCACGACGTCGAAGACCTTCTCCGGGATCGAGATCCGGTCCACCGTGGTGCGAAGCGCCCAGCGGCCGTCGCGCTCCTCGAGCACCTTCTCGCCGGCGAGCAGTTTCAGGATCTCCACCATGAAGAAGGGATTCCCCTCCGTCTCCCGGAAGAGCAGCGAGGGGAAGTCCTCGCCCCACTCGTGCGCCGGATAGAGGCGATCCAGGATCTCCCTCACGTGCTCGCGGCGGAGACGGCCGAGCTCGATGCGCTCGAATCGCTCCTCGCGTCCCAGCATCCGGAGCATCGCGGGCAGCGGATGCGGCCTCGCTCCCGGCTCGGCGTGGATCTCCTCGGGGCGGTAGCTCCCGACCAGGAGCAACCGGCGGCGAGCGACCCGCTGCGCGAGGAAGTGGAAGAGACGGATCGACGCGTCGTCCCCCCACTGGAGGTCCTCGACCACGAGGACGAGCGGGCGCTCCTCGGCGATGAACGTGACGAGCTGATCCAGCACTTCCCACAGCTCCTCCTCGCTCGCGGGCCCGTTGGAGGCGAACGTGAACCGGAGGAACCGGTTCAGGACGGGGAGCGATCCCGCGAGGCGGGGCGCGCGGTCGAAGAGGAAGCTCTGGAGCGCCGCCGCGCCGGTGACGCCGCGGAGCGAGAAGTAGTGACGGAACGCTTCCGCGAACGGGAAGTAGGAGCTCGTCGTGCCGCCGAAGAGGCACGGCGTGACGAGAACGCGCGCCCCCTCGCGCCGGCAGGCCTGCTGCAGCTCATGGAGCAGCCGCGTCTTTCCAACGCCCGCCTCGCCCGCGAGGCACACCGCCATGCCCTCGCCCGATCGGGCCTCCCGCAGGAATCCGCGGAGTCTCTGGATCTCCGAGTCGCGCCCGACGAGCGGCGCCAGGAACCGCTCGCGCCGGACCGCGTACACCTCCTGCGTGGCGAGGAGATCCAGCTCCTCGTGGATCCCGGCGCGGCGCCGGCGGTCGTGCTCCCGAAACCGCATCAGGTCCTCGGCCATCTCCTCCGCCGTCTGATAGCGCGAGGCGACACGCTTCATCATGGCCTTGAAGACGATGTGCTCGAGCTCGGCGGGAACCTCCGGATTGAGCTCGCGGACCGTGATTGGATCCTCGTGGAGGATCGCGTGAGCGACCGCGACCTCCTGATCGCCCGTGAACGGAGCGCGGCCGGTGAGGAGCTCGTAGAGCACGACTCCCGTCGAGTACAGATCCGTGCGGCCGTCCACCTCCTCGCCGACGACCTGCTGCGGCGACATGTACGCGACCGTGCCCAGGAGGGAGCCCTCGCGCGTGATGGTGCTCCCGCCCAGGACCTTCGCCAGCCCGAAGTCCAGCACCTTGATCCGTCCGTCCGGCGTGCGCCGGACGTTCTGGGGCTTGATGTCGCGGTGGACGATCCCCTTCGCGTGGGCCTCACGCAGCGCGGCCAGCATGCCGAGCGCGACGTCCACGACCTCGACCCAGGGAAGCGCGCCCTCGGCGGCGTGCTCCTTCAGCGTCACGCCGGGCACGTACTCCATGGCGAGGAAGAGGTCGTCCCCGTCCGCTCCGACTTCGTAGAGGACCGCGGCGTTGGGATGGCCGAGCGTCGCCGCGGCTCTCCCTTCGTTGAGGAGGCGGCGCCGGGCGTCGGCGTCGCGCGAGAGGCTCGGGGTGAGGAACTTGAGCGCGACGCGGCGGCGCAGGAGCAGGTCCTCGGCGAGGTAGACCACTCCCATCCCGCCCTGGCCGAGGACGGACTCGATGCGATAATGGGAGATCTGTCCGGGGTCCGAGGTCATGAGGACACGGCCCTCGAGGGGGTGCGACGGTCCGCGAACAACCAGCCGAACTCGGACCTATCAGTATAGCGCGTTTTCCGCTGTGTTCCCAGACGCTTCCATTGATCTTGCCGCACGTTTGTGATAGTGTCCCCTGGTCGTTCCCGGCAAGGAGGAGGCGTGTTCCGCATCCGCGCTCTCGTAACTCTCGGACTCCTCTCGATTCTCGCGCCGTCTCCGGCCGATGCCGGATTCCGCGGCTCGTTCGACCCCATCACCATCGACAGCCAGATCTACAACCGGTGTGAGACCGGGACCTGGCGTCCGCTCCCGGCAACCGACGGAGTGGAGCGCTACTTCTGCTTCACCACGCGCAGCCCGGTTCCCCGCAGGGAAGGGACCCGCGAGATCTGGCTCCACCGGAACGTCGCGCGCGCGGGGGTGAACATGCCCTTGAACGAGGCGCGGGTCCCCATGCTCCGGGATCCCACCGGCATGGTGTCCTACCTCGATCCGGCGTGGAGCATGGACGGGCGCTTCCTCGCGTACGTGGAGACCAACTTCTTCGGTCTGAGTCCGGCCATCTACGTGCAGGAGTACGCGATCTCCGACGACATCGCGGAGGCCGCCACGCCGGTCGGAGACCGGATCCTGGTCGTTCCGGGAGACCCTGCCGTGAGTCTTCGCCGGCCCGACTGGAGCCCGGACGGCCGAAGCCTCGTGTTCGAATCGAGCGCCTCGGGGCTGAGCCTCGACCTGTACACGATCGAGGTGTTCCCGGCCGTGGGCACGCCCACGCGGCGCACGTTCGACGACCGGTTCGCGGAGCAGGCTCCGGCGTTCAACCCCGACGGGAGCCGGATCGCGTTCATGACGAACATGTTCGGTCCGCCCTGCATCGCCATCGCGGAGCTCGGTACGCCTTCTCCGCACGTCATCACGCTTGCGGAGCTGAACCCGGCGCCCGTGTTCCATGGCTCGCCGGACTGGTCGAGCGACGGCAAGGTGATCTACTACCACGCCCCCAAGGCGGAGAACGAGAACGAGCTCCCGGACATCTGGATGCTCCACCTCGAGACCAAGGCCAAGTGCTCGATCGCGGTGGACGATCTCACCGCGGACTCCGACCCGGACGTGTCCTCGTACGTGCACCAGACGCCCGAGGGAATCCCGTTCAACTACTTCCTCTTCACGTCCATGCAGAACGGGCCCCATGTCTGGCGGGGGCAGCACATCTACAACTGCGTCACCCCGCTTCCCATGACCGTCCAGGTCCAGCCCAACAAGCCGGGCTCCTCGGCCGGAAAGATGACCGTCACGCTCAGCTTCCCCGACGAGACGATCGCGGCGGGATACCAGTGCTCGTCGTTCGACGGGCCGCTCGAGGGCGTGCGCCTTCGTCTCAACTTCGTGCCGAGCCCCACGCTCGAGGATCTGCTGCCGATCGGGGATGCGGCGACGGGGAACGTCTTCCCGGTCTTCACCGACCGGCGCATCGCGGGGAAGCACGCGATCGACGTCTCGTGGGACCGGGCCGAGGTGGAAGCGCTGCTCCGCTCGCATGGCTACGCGGGAAGGAACGTTCCGCTCCAGTTCGAGGCGTACTCGAACGGGGCCGGCCGCCGGTTCCGCGGTTTCGCCTATCCGAAGCTCAATACCAATGCCGCTCCGGGTCCCGCTCCCGAGCTGACGCTGCGCCAGAACGTGCCCAACCCGTTCCGCAAGGAGGGCACGTCGATCACCTTCACCACGCAGCGTGCCGGGCGCGTCGCGGTCCGCGTGTACAACGCGCGCGGGCAGCTCGTCCGCGCGATCACCGATTCGCACTTCCCCGCGGGGACGCATCGCGTGGTGTGGGACGGCAGGGACGATCAGGGGCACGAGGCGCCTTCGGGCACGTACTACGCACGCGCGGCAACGGCCACGAAGACGGAAGCGCGCGTGAAGATGGTGCTGATTCGGTAGGGTTCAGCTCCGCCAGGCGCTGCGCGCCTCTTCCCAGCTTCCCTTCTCTGCGACCTCTCTCCCGAGTACTACTTCATTCGAACGACTTTCACAGTCTGCGACCTGTCGCCCGGACCCCGAAGGCTCAGGAAATAGATACCCGAACCAACCCGAACTCCTCTTCGATCACGTCCGTCCCACACGATCGGATGGCTCCCCACCGACCAATGTCCATCCGCTAGGACCACCAGTTCACGGCCATGAAGGTCATACACGGCAACGCGCAGGTCACCAGGAATCCGAAGTTGCAGGGAGAATGACAAGGACTCACGGAATGGGTTCGGAGCCGCCTTCACCAGAGCTGCGGGTGTCCCTGGTGTGACCGATTCCGACAGTCCGTCCCATCGGGCGATGGCGAAGGAACTGACACCGCCCGCTCGGGTGAACGTTCCCCCCATGAAGACGTGCCCTCCGTTGCCGAGAAAGACACGAACCGGGCCGTTCGTGCCGGACCCGAGCGCTTGCCAATCGAGCCCATCCCAGCGCACGGGCCCATTGGTGGCCAGCCCCCCCGACCGGTGAGGCCACCCGCCTCCAAAGAGTTGTCCTCCTACGCTTCCGAGGTTGTAAACGCCCCGGATCGAGCCCATGTCCGACCACTGGCTTCCATCGAAGCGAAACACTCGGTCTGATGCGGCGATGAGCTGACCATGGTGAACTTCGAGATCCGCGACCGCAGGCAATGCCGATCCTCCGGTTACTTCCGGTCCCATGGGCACCCAACGGGTTCCATCCCACGAAGCGATTCCCGATGCATTCACTGTGGCGATGCGATCGAATTCTCCTCCCACGACGAGCTTGTCCTGAAAGACGGCCATCGTGGAGACCCCTGCGTAATCCACTCCAGACACCGGTCCAATCGAAACCCACTGCGTGCCACTCCACCTGTAGACCCCCTGGGACGCGGGATGGCTCAGTGACACCCTTCTCCCGGCAATGTAGAGGTCCCCCTGATAGCGCGCGATGCCGGTTACCAAGAGGGAGAGTGTGTCCAAGGGAGTCCAGTTGAGCCCGTCATAGCGGAAAACAGGCACGGGAGCCTCTGGGCCGAACCAGTTGTCGAAGTACCCGCCCGCGTACAACGTGTCCTGCTCCACGTGGAACGTCGAAGGAGGGTCGATGGACGAGTACCAGGGGAATGGTGTCCAGCGATCTCCGTCCCAGGACGCGATTCCATTGGCTCGGACGTATCCAGGTGGATCTCCGCAGTAATCGAAGTACCCCCCCGCGAGCACGTGGTCCTTGTACATGGCAAGGGCAGAGACCGCAGGAAGGAGACCGTACCAGGACTGGAGGCCATTCATGTTCTCCGTCCATTGCTGGAGTCCCGACCAGCTCGATCCATCCCAAGCCGCAACGCCCGTCGCGAACCGCCGCGCATCCTCGGTTCGAGCAGAAATGACTCCTCCTGCCACGAGACCTTGATCGGTCGAGAGAAGGCTCATGGCCTGACCATAGAGACCCGGAAGCTGGATCCACTCGGATCCGGACCAGTTGTGGACGGCGAGCACCTCGTAGTACTCGTTGACGCCGGCGACCCGCAGCGTGTCGTCATGCGCG
The DNA here is from genome assembly GCA_035712245.1 of Candidatus Eisenbacteria bacterium. Classification (GTDB taxonomy): domain Bacteria; phylum Eisenbacteria; class RBG-16-71-46; order SZUA-252; family SZUA-252; genus WS-9. The sequence continues at coordinate 27,516 of DASTBC010000310.1, read as the reverse complement.
GTCAAGGCGTAGACGTAGTCCGGCCCCGCGGATCCATGCGGTGTCCAACCAGAGCCGTTCCATCGAGCGACGTTGTGAGCCGGAACACCTGCCACGCCTTCGAAGTATCCGCCGACGATGAGCCCATCCTGGAACGTCGTGAACGCGCGAACCCCGACGTATCCGCTCGACAGGGGTTCCATCGCAATGGGCTGCCATGACGCGCCGTCCCACTTGGCCAACCCGGGACCGGGATTCTCCACGCTGAACTCGCCCCCAACGAACACCTGGTCGCCGAAACGGGTCACGGCGCTTCCGGGGAATGGCACTCCGCTGCCGATCGGGCGCCAGACAGTACCGTCCCATTGGGCCACGTGGTTCACGACCGAGTCGCCCGCCATGGTGAATTCGCCAGTCGCCAAGAGCTGATCGTCTTGCACATAGAGCGCGTTCACGGCAGGGTTCATCCAATTCGGCGTGGAGAGGCCCGTGCCGAGTGGTGACCATCGGGCGCCGTTCCAACGCGCGACGCCACGCGCTTCAACGCCATCGATCTGCTGGAAGCGACCGCCGGCGATCAACTCGCCGCGGTAGACTGCGATACACATGATGTCGTCATTCGTACCGGTTGCTAGCGCCGTCCACCGATATCCGTCCCACGCCGCGATATTGCCCGCCTGAATACCGCCAACTTGCGTGAATCTTCCCCCGACAACGATCTTCCCTTCAAACTGCCCGATTGCGTTTACCCATCCATCCAGGGAAGGCAGCGAGAACCCGTTCCACCACAGCTCGTCACCGGGCTGAGGTATCGGCGCTGTAACACTCTGTGGTGTCTTCATGGCTCGGCGCCAGTCGGGAGGTGGCTGCGCCTGGCGTTCGTGAACTATAGGAGACGCAATGGCGCGCCCCGGCCCCAGTAGGGGTGAGAGTGCCATGAGCAATGCGAGTACCCAACCCATGCAGGGCCTCGAGTTCGAATTGGTTGCGGGAGTGCTGGCCAGTATACAGCAGCCGTTGGGAACACGCGCCGACTCTAGGACCGCGTGGCACTTGGCTGCTGCTCGTTCATTCCTACCGCAGCAGGATCATCTTCCTCGAGCTGACCGCGCCGTCGGGATACTCGATCTTGTAGAAGTACACGCCGCTCGCCGTCGAGGAGCCTTCGTTCGTGGCACCGTTCCACCGGACAGCGTGCGGACCGGCCTGGGCCGGGCCGTCCACGAGCGTCCGCACGAGCCGGCCCGCGATGTCGTAGATGCGGATCGTGACGCGGCCCGGCGTGGCGAGGCTGTAGGGGATCGTGGTCTCCGGATTGAACGGGTTCGGGCGGTTCTGACCGAGGGCGTTCACGAACGGTGCGGGCGGCGTGGCCGGTGGCTCCACCAAGGTCACGAGCGCCGCGGCCTGGATCGGGTAGAGCGGTCCGTACGTGGACGTCTGGAATCCCGCCGACTGGAGGGCCCACTCGGCCTGCATCTGCGGAACCGTCGGCACGGCCGCGCCTGGGGTCGGGCAGGGCCAGCAGGAGAGATCGTCCGCTTCGCGAGTGCCGCGGCAGCCCGTGAGGAACCGGTACAGCACGCGCATCCGGTTCTCGACGCCGGCGCGAGTGTAATTGGCGTTCGAGACGCCATACGAAGGGTTGCGGATGAACTGCATCGAGAAGCCGTAACCCAGAGCCTTGTTCAGGTCACGGTCGGCCGTGTTGTCCACCTCGCGTGCGCGGGCGATCGCGGCGATGGATCCGCTGGGATACGTGGCCCCGACCACGGCGTCCACGTCTCCGACCTTCGTGAGGGCATCGAAGCGGTTCAGACCCGGACAGCCGCCGTCCACCGGATAGGTGAATGTTCCCGGCGCGGCGAGACCGACACCGTTGCCGCCGGTGAACCGATCGTCGATCGTGGGATACGCGTTGCCGATGGCCCAGTTGTCGATCGCGGAGAAGACCCCGAAGACGTTCTGGGCGAGGCTCACCTGATTCAGGGTCACGACACCGCCGGTATTGAGAAGAAGGTTGAAGAGGTTGTCTCCGCTCGCGAACAGGCACCGGTCTCCCGCGTCCGTCCCCGTATTGCTCCGCCACCACTCCTCGGTCGTGATCGCGTCCTGCTCGTCGAAGGCGGTGACGGTGCGGGTGTGCCCCGACTCGATGAGGATCCGGTACCAGGCGCCGAGGGAGTCGACGAGCGCCCAGTCGACCCGGTTCGGGAAGTAGTTCCCGGGCCGATCGATCCTCGACGCGGGCAGCTCGCGGCCGCCGATGCCGTTCGCGGTGACCACGCTCGGGAGGAACCGGTAGCGGTCCGCCCGGACGCCGAGGCCGCGCAGCGCCTGGGTCACCGGGTCGTAGCCGAAGGACCACGTTCCATAGGAGCGGTCGAGGTTCAGGAGCGGCGTGTTCGTCCGCCCCGCCAGAAGCGAGCCGGCGGGGCCGGGCGCGTACACACCAGGGAGGACACGGAACTCCATGATGTCGGGAGCCTTGATCGCGCTTCCGGGCAGCGTCGGAAGATCCTCCGTTTCGTACGGAGGCGCATCCGATGTGAACCGGTACGCCACCCCTCCATGGATGTCCGTCGCCTTGAAGTAGTACTGGACCCGCGCGCCGCGCGGGAGGAAACGGAGCCCGTTGTAGGCGGAGACTCCGTTCACGGTGAACCCTCCGGGCAACGAGGCGTTCGCGACGGATTTGTCATACGGCGGCCAGTTGGTCTGATATCCGCTGTAGATGACGGTCGTCTCCGCGGCGGCGACCACGGCATCGGCCACGAGCTCGGTGGAGTCCCAGGGGCTCCACGTCTTCGTCGCGGGGTCGAAGAGCCGGAAGATCATCCGGGGCACGTCGACCGCCGCGTTGTAGGACGCGTTCAGGAACGCGTACTCCGCACCCGGGGATCCGAGCTCGCCGGAGTTCACGCTCTTCGAGAATCCGCGCCTCCAGTTGATGCCCATCCCGCCACGGCGAAGGGGGCTCGCGCATGCGATCGTGATGGAATCTCCGAACGGCGAGTTGAAGTTGTCGTGCACGGCGAGGTTGCGGGACGCGATCGTTCCGAGGGCCGAACCGCGCAGGCCCGGCCAGCACGGAGCCGCGCCGCAGTTCACCCCTCCCTGGGCGCCGTCGATGAAGGTGGTCTGCGGAAGCGAGGCGGGCGCGATTCCGAGGACCGGCGCCGGAACGCCGCTCGTGACCTCGAGCCGGAGGTCATCGTAGAGGAGCGCGTTGAGGATGGACGTGTTGCAGTTCGCCTGGTCCGCGGCCGTGCTCGCGACACACTGGATCCCAAACCGGAGCTGGACCGAGTCGGCCCGAGCGGCCTCCGCGAGTTCCGCGCGCTCCACCCCCCAGGATCGAAGCCCTTCTCCGCTCAAGCCTCCGGCCAGGTTCATGCTCTTCCAGGAAGACCACGTTCCATCCTTGAAGTAACGGTAGTCCGTCATCTGATAGAGACCGGAGTACCGGGGCAGATCCATGTGCCGGTTCCACTGGGCCACGACCGAGGCGTTGCCCGCCCCGATCGGGAAGGTGCACGTGACGAACGCGGCGTGCGCCGCGAGAGACGTGTTGAAGTTCGGCTCACCGCCCTCGAAGAAGAGGTCGGAACCCAGCGTCTTCGCCGGCGCGCATCCATCCGAGGTCGGGTTCTCGGTCCCCGGCGCGAGCTGCCAGAGCTCTCCCACGCCGGCTGCCGTGCGTGCGGAGACGCACCCGAACGATCCATACGTGCCCGTGAGCACCGTTCCGTCATGGGGATCGAGCGCCACACCGGCCGTCTGGTCGTTGTAGATCGAGCCGTTGTCGCTCACCTGAACGAGGTCGAGGACGGCGCCGTCGCCCTCCGGCCAGAGGCCGTCTTCCGAGGAGGTTTCCGCATCCGAGACGAGAACCAGGTACACGGCTCGATCCGGAATTCCGCTGATCGAATAGCTCACCGTGTTGGGTTGACCCGAGCCGTTGCCCTCGATGGTGCCGGCGCCGGACGACACCGACTGGGCGGAGGTGATGCTGCCCGTGAACGTCACGATCACGTGTCCGTTGCCGTCGGGCCCGCCGGAACCGGTGTGGATGATGGAGTCGAAGTAATCGCGCCGGTTGCCGAGCGGATCCCGGTTCCCGTTCGCGGCCGCCGTGTCGGTTCCGCCTCCGATCACGTGCAGGAAGTCGTAGTTCAGCTCGGTGCTGATGTCGCCTTCGAACGTGAGGGTGTAGTTGCCGCCGTGCGTGCCCGTGTCGAGGTACAGGATCTGGTAGGTGTTGTTCGGATATCCGACCGAGATCGTCCACCCCGTCTCGAACTTCCCGCACCAGAGACTGCGGCTCCCGTCGATGATGGCGGGGCGCTGCCCCGCGGGCGTCGAGGCATCCACGACGCCCCACAGCTTCTGCAAGGACAGGAGGTCCGCGCGGGTGTACGCGATCGTGTTCGAGCCGGGGACCGGCTGACCGTCCGTGTACCCGCCCGAGTTCGGGAAGCTCCCGTGTGGCTGGAGGCTATCGGCGACGGCCGAGCTCTTCGGGCTCCAGGTGCCGAGGGCCCGCTGGACGCAGGCGCCGGGATAGAGATACCAGCTCGTGGTCGCGCTCGACTTCTTGACGAGCGTGCCCGAGAGCGTCGTCCCGCCGGAGCCCGAGGGAGGGCTCGTCGTCACGTTCAGCTTCGGGGGTTTCGCGAGTGTCCACGAAGGGAGGAGGAGGAACGCGAACGCGAGTGCGATGACCGAGCTGTTTCGGCGCACGGAGCCCCCGAGTTGGTCGCGCCCTGAGGAGGTAGATACTAACAGACAACTTGGCCTATGTCAATGGTTTATGTAGTTCCTCCGTCGCCATGACGATCGCCCTGTCGAGCGGCATCGCGCTGCCAGCCTCCGTAGCCGACGCCGATCGCTCGAGCCCGAGCCGGTCGCGCGCCGGCTTCAAGCTCCGCTCGAGGTTCTCGCGGTCCGGTTCACTGCGCGGCGCACCCAGGCTCGAGCGTTGCGCGTCGGCCGCGCCGGCCAGAAGGAGCGCCCGCTCGTCCCGCTCTTCTCCGGCATCCAGGACGGCGAAGTGCTCGAGCGTCTCGACCGTGCCGAGCAAATCCCCGAGCGCGCGGTAGGTCTCGATGCTCTCCGTCAGCAGACGCCGCGCTTCGGAGTGACGCCCCAGGCCGGTCAACGCTCTTCCCTGCTCTCGGAGCGAGTACGCGACGAACGGCCGGCTCCCGAGCTTCCGATGGATGGCGAGGGCCGCCTCGTGGTGCTGCCGCGCGGCCTCGTGGTTGCCGAGGTCCAGCTCGATGCTTCCGAGCGCGTTTCGGGTCCCACCCTCTCCTTCGAGCCAGCCCACCTCCCGGCTCAAGCCGATGGACTGCGTGTAGAGCGCTCTCGCTTCCTCGAAGTGGAGGCGGCCCTGGGCCACGACTCCCAGGTTGTGGAGCACCATGGCCATTCCCCACCGGTCGCCCAGCTCGCGCCGGATGGCGAGACACTCCTGGAAGCGGGCCTCCGCTTCCGCCAGCTTGCTCTGATCGTCCGCGACGTTCCCCATCTCGTTGAGGATGGACGCGGCGGTCTCACGATTGCCGGTGGCGCGCGCGATCGGGAGCGCTTCCTGGAGCCGCGTGGACGCGGTCTCGTAGTCGCCCTGGCTCCTCGCCAGCGCGGCCGCTCCGAGGAGCGCCTTCGCGCGCGCGTAGGGAGCGCGATCTCCGTCGGGCAACGCGAGAGCCGCCTCGATGCGGCGCCTGCCTTCTCCGAGATGGCCATGGATGCGCCAGAATCTCCAGAGCGCGCCGACGAGGCGAAGGAGCTCCTCGGCATGTCCGGCCTCGAGAAGCCACCCGCCTGCACGCCGCAGGTTGTCGTGCTCTTCCTCGAGACGGGCGAGCCACTCCGACTCGCCTCCTCCGCTCAGCTTGGGCTCCGACTCCTCGGCGAGTCCGAGGAACGTGCGCGCGTGCCGCGCCGCCACCGTCTCGCGATGCCCCGCGCGATCGAGCCGCTCGGCGCCGTACGCGCGCAGGGTCTCGAGGAGCCGGTATCTCGCGGTATTCCCCGCGCCGGTCTCGGGCACCACGAGGGACTTGTCGACGAGATTGGCGAGAAGGTCCAGGACGTCGGTCTCGGCGATCCCGTCTCCCGAGCAGATCGCCTCGACCGCCTCCAGCGTCGCGCCGCCCGCGAAGCAGCTGAGCCGGTCGAAGAGCGCGCGCTCCGGCTCGCTCAAGAGCTCGTAGCTCCAGTCGACCGTCGCGCGGAGGGTTTGGTGATGGGGAAGCGCCGCTCCGCCGGACGTGAGCAGACGGAACCGGTCCTCGAGACGAACCAGGATCTGCGGGACCGGCAGCACCCGGATGCGAGCGGCCGCCAGCTCGATCGCGAGCGGGATCCCGTCGAGCCGCGCGCAGATCTGTCCCACGGTCGCCGCGTTCTCGTCGTTCAGGGCGAACGACGGACTCGCGGCCGCGGCGCGCTCCACGAAGAGGCGGACCGACTCGAATCGTCCCAGCTCGCGGCGGGAGCGCTGTCGCGCCGGATCCGGAGTCTCGAGCGGAGGGACGCGCAGCAGGCTCTCTCCCGGCACCCCCACAGGCTCCCGGCTCGTCGCGAGGATTCGAACGGCCGGAGCGGCATCGAGGAGCGACGCCGCCACGGACGCGCACGCGGACGTCATGTGCTCGCAATTGTCGAGGAGGATCAGGACCGTCCGTTCGGAGAGCGCGTCCCCGAGCGTCTCGAGCACGGGCCGGTCCGGCTCCTCGCGAACGCCCATGGCCGCCGCGATCCTCTGGGGAAGGAGCCCCGGGTCGGACAGGGAGGCCAGCTCCACGAGCCACACGCCGTCGGGAAACGACTCGAGCACGTTGCGCGCGACGTGGATCGAGAGACGCGACTTGCCGCATCCCCCCGCGCCGGCGAGCGTGACGAGGCGATGCGTCTCGAGGAGTCTCGAGGCCTCTTCCATCTCGTCGTGCCGTCCGACGAAGCTCGTGAGCGGAACCGGCAGGTTGTTCCGGACCCGCCCCTGCCGCCCAGAGGGAGATCCGGCCGTGACGCCGGCACGCGCGAGATCGCGCCCGGACGTGGCGTCCTCCTGCAGGAGATCGCGCAGCGCGCGGGCCAGCTCTCCCGCGGTCTCGAACCGCCGCTCCCGCTTCTTCGCCATCGCGCGGAGGATCACGTGATCGAGCGAGCGCGGCAGTCCGGCCCGGACGCGTGACGGCGCGGGGGGCTCCACCAGCGCGATCTCGTGGAGCACGGTCAAGGTGGTCGGTCCCTCGAAGGGGAGCCGGCCGGTCGCGGCCTCGTAGAGGACGACTCCCAGGGAGAAGATGTCGGTCCGGGCATCGAGCGACTCGCCGCGCGACTGCTCGGGGGACATGTAGGAGACGGTGCCCACGATCGCCCCGGTCGCGGTGAGCGAGGCCATGGCCGTCACGTCCGCATCGGTTCCGGACCCGGGGAGCCGCTTCGCGAGACCGAAGTCGGCGACCTTGGCGCGGCCTTCCGGCGTGACCAGGATGTTCGTGGACTTGACGTCCCGGTGGATGAGTCCCGCGCGGTGCGCCGCGTCCAGAGCCTCGGCGGTCTGGGCTCCGAGCGAGACGATCTCTTCGAGCGGAAGCGGCGCCCTCGCGAGCCGGTCCCGGAGCGTCTCCCCTTCGACCAGCTCCATGACGAGGAAGTGCGTCTGATCCGCCTCCTCGACCGAGTGCACCGTCACGATCCCCGGATGGCTCAGCGACGACGCGAGCTTCGCTTCGCGGAGCAGGCGGTCGACGGAGGTTCGGTCCGCGGCGTCGCTCCGCGCGAGAACCTTGATCGCGACGTGGCGCTCGAGCCGCAGGTCCTCGGCACGATAGACCTCGCCCATGCCTCCGGAGCCGAGCTTGTTCCGGATGCGGTAGTGGCCGAGGCGCGCGCCCGCGCCGAGCGTTTCCGTCATGGCACCCCGCGGGTTACGTTGCGGACCGGCCCTTCCAGACGTGGTAGATCGGGAACCCCAGGGCCGCCACGAGGATCCCCGCCGCCGCGCGCCACTGGCTCGCGGCGAGATCGCTTGCGATCAGGCCCAGCGTGACGAGGATGAAGAGAACGGGCGTCAGCGGGTAGAGGGGAGTTCGATAGGCGCGGCCGCCGCCTGCCTCGGCCGCCTCGTCTGCCGGTGGATCGCCTGGAGGCCCGCCGCCGGGACGTGCGCGGAGCCGAATCACCGCGGCGATGGTGAGGCCGTAGAACAGCCACGAGGTGGTGACGAACCACCCGGACACGTCCTCGAACCCCTCCACCGCGACCGCCAGCCAGATCCACGCGAGCACGCACTGGAGCCAGAGAGCGACGTCCGGAGTGCCCCGCCTCGGCGCCACGTGCGCCGCGCGCCTCCAGAAGAGCCCGTCGGACGCCATCGCGAGCGTGACGCGAGGTCCCGTGAGAATCGAGGCGCTGATCGTGCCGAACGTGCTCACCGCGACGAGGACGGCGAGCGCGCGGCCTCCCCAGTCCCCGAGGATTCGCCGCACCGTTTCGCTTCCGACCGCCTCGTAGGTGGCGACCTCGGCGGGCGAGAGCACGGCGAAGTAGGCGAGGTTCGTCAGCACGTAGATCGCGATCACGATCGCCGTTCCTCCGACGATCGCGATGGGGAGGTTGCGCCGCGGACGCACGCACTCGCCGGCGACGTAGGTCGAGTCCGTCCACCCGTCGTACGCGAAGAGGATCGGGATCATCGCGGCGACGAACGCGAGCCAGAGCGGCGACGTGGAGAGGGGCGGCGCCGCCGCGGACGCAGCGCCTGGCGTTGCGCCGCGGTGGGGCAGCGCGAACGCGGCCATGCAGAGGAGCAGGATCCCCGCGACCTTGAGCGTCGTGAGGAAGGTCTGGGTGCGCGTCCCTTCCTTCACCCCGAGCCAGTTCACGAGCGTGAGCGCCCCGATCGCCGCGATGCCGGCCGGAAGCTGCGCGCTCTCCCCGAGCCCGACCGCCTCGCAGAAGTAGAGAGCGAACACGCTCGTGATGGATGCGATCACGGTCGGCTTGATGACGGTCAGCGAAGCCCAGCCGAAGACGAACGCGAGCCGTCGTCCAAATCCCTCGCGGATGAACACGTAGAGGCCGCCGGTCCGGGGATGCGCCACGGCGAGCTCCGCGAGCGCGAGCGCGCCCACCATCGAGAGGAGGCCCCCCACGATCCACGCGGCGAGCATCAGCCCCTCGGAGGGGAGCTCGCGCGCGACCGAGTGCGGGGAGCGGAAGATGCCCGAGCCGACGATGCTCCCGACCGTCACCGCCGTGGCGGCGTAGAGGCCGATCTGACGGCGAAGCGGAGGCTCGCCCCCCGCGCCCGCCGTCCTTCGGTCGGCCGCGGATGCGCCCCCGCTGGATCCGGAGCCGGCGCTCACTCCCACGGGAAGACCCGCGTCCGGCCATCCTTCCTGCTCACGACCGTCCAGCCTCGCGGCATGGCCTCAGCGCACCGCCGTTCCGCCACTCCGTCACTCCCCGGCCGCACGCGGAGATCGCGCGCAGCGAAAGCCCAGATGGTCGGTGCCCGTGTCGACGGCCCCCTTGCTCCGCGTTCCCACCAGGTAGCGCGAACAGTACTGGTCGGTGCAGAGGAACGATCCGCCTCGATGAACGCGTTTGGGTATTCCCGGCTCGGCCGGGTCGTGCGACGACGGGGGTCCGACCGGATTGCGGGCGATGACCCCCGGTGCGGCGCGCTCCGCATACGTGTCGGAGCGATACCAGTCGCTCACCCACTCCCAGGCGTTCCCGGCCACGTCGAGGAGCCCGTACCCGTTGGGTGCATACTGCCCCACCGGAGCCAGGCCTGCAAATCCGTCCTCGGCCCTGTCCCGGTCCGGGAACTGGCCCTGGAAGATGTTCGCGTGCCAGACGCCTTCGGGGCGAAGCTCGTTTCCCCACGGATAGAGCGCGCCCGCGATGCCGCCTCGAGCGGCGAACTCCCACTCGGCTTCGGTCGGGAGGCGCTTTCCGGCCCATACCGCGTAGGCTCGCGCGTCCTCGAATGCGATGTGGACGACGGGATGACTCCCCTTGCCCCGGACATCGCTGCCCGGCCCCTGGGGATGTCGCCAGCTCGCACCAGGCCGGTAGATCCACCACTGGTACCTGTCGTTCAGCGCGACCGCGGTGTCCGGTCTCTCGAACACCACCGAGCCCGCGACCAGATTCTCGGGAGGAGCACCCGGATAGTCCTCCACCCGCGGGACGCGTTCGGCCACCGTCAGGTACCCGGTGGCCGCGACGAAGCGCGCGAACTGGTCGTTCGTGACCTCGGTACGGTCCATCCAGAACCCGTCCACGTGGACCCGATGAACGGGCCGCGAGTCCAAGACCGCGTGGGCATCGACCTCGTTCCCACCGGGCACGTCCGCGGCGCCCATGGAGAACTCGCCGCCCGGGATCCAGACCATTCCCTCCGGCGAGTCGCCCTCCGGGCGCGCCGAGTCCTCCACGGTGGGAAGGAACTCGGTGACGAGGATCGAGCCCGAGCTCGCGCGCTCCGCGGACGGACGCTTTCCGCAGGAGGCGATCCCGATCGGGACCGCGAGGGCGAGCGCCGCGAGAACGAGCCGAGCGCCGTCTCCACGCGCTCGCATGGCGCTACACGGAATGGGGATTCAGGACTCCCGGGCAACGAGCCGCGCCCAGATCGGCTTGTGGTCGCTGATATCCCGGATCTTCGGGATCACGCCCACGCTCAGGGTGTCCGCGAGGGTGAGTCCCTGGGTGACGAAGTGATCGATGGTGCCCGCCACGCTCGTGGGAGGAAGCTTCCGGGTCGGCCAGTGGTACCCGAGCTCCGCCGCTCGCTTGGGAAGGCTCTCGCTGTTGAAGTCTCCCCCCACGACGACGTACTCGAAGCTGTCCGCGTCCGCGAGCACCGCCTCGAGCTGCTGGCGGCGAGCCTTCGGCCCGTTTCCCGCGAACGTCGCGAGATGGAGGCTGTAGACGCGAAGCGGACGGCCGTTCCAGCGGAGCGTGGCGCCGACCGCGATCCGCTGTGTCCGGCCGATCCGGGCGAGATGCGGCAGGATCACCTTGCGGTCGGATTCGATCGGGAGCTTGGAGAGCACGGCATTGCCGAAGTCGCGCCCCGTCGAAGGGTGCCGCGTGGCGGGATAGTAGACCCAGGCGTAGCCCAGGGCCGCGGCGATCCGGGCCGTTCCGCGGGCGTCCATCTCTTGGAGAAGGAGGATGTCGGCTTCCCGCAGACGCGGCTCGCGGCGGAGGAGATCCGTCGCCTCCTGCACGCGGCGGCCGTGCTCCAGGTTGAAGCTGACCACCCGAAGCGTATCCACCGAGGTTCGTGGGATCAGATGCCGGAGTCCCCCGGCATAGCGCGGAGCGACGTCCGCCGTGTAATTGTGCGCGCACCCCGCGGACGCGGCGAGGAGCGGGGCGAGGAGGGCGCACGCGGCTCGGGCGCACAGCGAGGGGCGGGTCCGGGCCTGGCAGGCTGCCGGGTCCCGGAGGCATTTCGGGTAGCGGGTCGGCACGTTCCGCGGGAGTCTACCACCGGGCGGAGCACGACGGTAGTCGCCGTGAACGCGCCGACGCCCGAGCGCCGGATCCCTCCGGGCACGCGGGCGCTCGGGTTCGCGCGCTGCCGTTCAGCGGAGCTGGTAGGTCAGCCCCGCCGCGATCTCCGCGCTCGAGTACGAGGAGTTGTCGTACTCGTAGCAGAACCCGTACACGTCGCAGGTGATGTCGCTCCCGCCGGTATTGGTGTCCGTGTAGCGCCACCGCCCGTCGATCCGGAGCCCCACCTTCTCGCTGGCGTCGTACTGGAAGCCGAGCCCGAGGTTGCTCGTGAACCGCGTGTCGCTCGCCGACGCGGTGTTGCCCTGGCCGTCGTTCAGGTCCGCGCTGAAGTGGGTCGCGCCCCCGCCGGCGGTGAAGAAGAACCGCATCTCCCGCGGGCTCAGGTAGAAGTTCAGGTTCAGCTCGTAGCGGTTCTCGGTCAGCTCGCCGAGCGAGGAGGACTGGAACCCTCCGCCGGAGTCGACCGTGAGGCCGGACGTGGACCGGCCGTAGCCGAGCTCGACGCCCACGGTCCGGTTGAAGACATATCCGAGCCGGGCGCCGTAGGCCCAGTCGTCTCCCACCTGGACGTCCCGCACGATCGTCCCGCTCGTCCCGGCGTAGACGGTGCCGCCGAAGTACCCGCCCCCGTAGAGGGTCAGCTCCGTCGAGCCGCTCCTCGTATCCTCAGGCGGCTCCAGGTCCGGATCCTGGGCGCGGGCGCTCCCGGCCATGCAGAGCAGGGCAGCCGCGGCGAGCGCCGGCGCGAGGGTGCGCACGATCGCGTTCATGCTCAGCCCTTCTGGATGACCTTGCTCTTCTTCATGTCGTCCACGAGCATGATCGCGACCGAGTTCGCCACGTCCTGCGCGGTCTCGGGATTGAGCGTCTCCGAGACGCCGCTCCACACGAGCTTCTCGGTATTCACGTCGTAGACGTTCGTCTCGAGCTTGACGATCGTGTTCTCCTGGATGTACCCGGGGCTGCTCACGAAGGCGTACGAGCTATGGTAGTACCCGTACATCCCGTAGTAGCCGGGCGCCGGCGTGTAGTACGACGACCCGGGCACGTACTCCTGCTCCTTGTCGACCGCGAGAACCCGCGTCACCGCGACGAGGTTGGCCCCTGACTCACGGATGCCCTGCTTCAGCACGGACTCCTCGATCTTCTGACCGAACGGGAACGTCTTGGACCCCGGGATCGGCTGCACGCCGTACTTGGACAGGGCGCTCGAGAAGGCGCCTTCCCAGATCAGCATGTTCCGCTCCGCGGGTGTCAGGGCGATGACCATCATCTTCTGACCCGGGGAGCCCTGGTAGCTCTCGTCCGACCACCGCTGCGTGAGGGTGCTGGAAGTGCCGCACGAGGTCGCGGCAAGCGTCAGCGCGAGAACGGCAACAACGGCCCGGCTGCTCTTCATAGGGTTTCCATCCTTTCCTTGCGTGATCCGGCGAACGACCAGCCTCCGGTTGGATCGCCCGGAGGCCCTAGAGGTTGAAGGAGATACCGGTCCGGAGCTCGGGGACCCGCTCGTGTACGTCCGGGAAATCCCGGTAGTTCCGGTCCGCTAGGTATAGCACGTAGTCGGCCCCGATGGAGAACCCTCGCGTGAGGGGGATGTCCACCCGCGCCCGGCTGCCGCTGACGACGTGCTCGGCGGAGTTCCCGTTGACGGAGTGGATCCAGAACTGGCTGTGCGTGAGGGTCAGGAACGGATGGCGGTTGTAGTAGAACGTTCCCCCGAACCGGAAGCCGAGGCCGGGGCCGAAATCGTACTCGCGACCCGAGATGGACTCGTAGTCCGCCGAGACTCCCGCCATCACGACGGCGTTCACGTGGAGCTGCGTGCGCACCGCGAATTCCTCGCTGGCCTTCATCTGGGAGAAGAAGGACGCGGCCAGGCTCTGGCCTCCCAGCTCGAACGCGTTGTTGTTGAAGTAGTCGAACTGTTGCGACGCTCCGACCAGATGCCGCGAGTCCTCGGTCCCCATCACGGGAGACGCGAAGAGAAGTCCCGATGCCTGCGCGCGGCCGAGGGTGGCCTTGTCACCGAAGTTGAGCTGGAGCCCGAAGTCGAACGAGTCGAACGGCTTCTCCCGGTCCCCGAGGAACGGATCCCCCATGCTCGCGGCGAGCTCCATGAACACGCGGGTCGTGTCCGCGCTCCACAGGTGATCCTGTCCCACGGTGCGAAGGCCGGCACGGTAGGAGATCGCGCTGGCACGGGGAAAGCGGTCCGGAGGGTTGGGGTGCACGCGGTTGAAGTCGCCGGTCACGAGCCGCGTGAATCCGCGCACGGGGTTGACGAGCGTGCCTCCGACTTCCCCCCACGTCCGGCCGGATCCGGTCGCGGTGTTGTCGGTCATCATGACGGAGAAGCGGTGCAGCGCCTCGCCCAGCGTGTTGCCTCCCATGCTCGTCGCGATCCAGTCGTTCATCGACGCGTGATGCACCTCGCCGAAGTACTCCCACATGAAGCTTCCCGCCCAGGCGAACGGGATCGACTCCCAGTAGGTCAGTCCATTCGATCGCGCGGCGTTGAAGTAGAGGCTGCCATGGAACGGGTGGGCGAACTGGTTGGTGGAGAAGTTGTTGTCATCCCACTCGAACCCGTTCTTGATGTTCTCCTCGAACGAATTGAAGCCGATGCGGAATCCGGGATTCGTGCCACCCTCGCGGATGTACCGGTCGTAGATCCAGACCACCGCGTTGGCGGCGACCACCTCGCCCGCAGCGAGCCACGGACGCCGGACGGCCACATAGGTGTCCGCCCCCTCGGCCGGCCGATCGGCGTGAAGCGCCGAGGTGGAGTCCGGGAGGAGCTGCGCGGCGGCCGGCGGCGTCACGAGCGTGAGCGCCGCGGTCAGGAGGCCGAGCAGGAGGAGCGCGGCCCACATGGTGCGAGCGAGCCACGAGCGAATCCGCCGCTTCCGCACGGACTCCGTCTCTTCCGTTTCCGTTCTCGAATCCAGCACGCCGGCCCTCATCGCTAGTAGAGCGCCACGCCGCCGAAGAAGAGCGGCTCGGTCGTGAACGGTGCGTCGAGCCGGTAGTCGTCCGAGATGCGGGCGACGCCGGCCCCCACGAATCCCTTCATCTTCTGGCTGAGTGTCCGCTCCGCGAGCGCTCGGGCCTGGAGCGCGTAGTGGAGCCGGTCGTTCTCGTTTGGATCGTCCACCTTCTCCGGAATGTAATGCGCGAATCCCAGATCGACGCCGATGCTGGTCCGCTCCCCGGCGGGGATCGCGTATCCGTAGTTCCACGTCAGGATCAGGGACTGGCTCACGTCCCCCTGCACGTCCGGCAGGCCGGCCGTCAGCATGGAATAGAACCGCCGGATGGACGTGCGCACGCCCGTGTTGAAGCCCGAGATGTTGCTGCCGTAGCTCACCCAGTCCGCGTCGCCGTTCCGCGCGAGATTGACCATTCCGAACGGGATCCCGCGCTGCTCCTCGGCGCGGTTGAACACGCCCGCCTGGAGCCCGGTCGAGCGCGCCGCGAAGTTGGCGATACCGATCTGCGTTCCTTCCATGCGCGGCGCGACGTTCGCACCGCCCAGCTGGAGTCCGACGAGCCCGCCCGCGGCGTAGTTGAACCCCGGCGCGAGCTGCCAGCCGTCGACCGGACCCCCGACCGCGTTGGCAAAGCCGGAGAGCTGAAATCCCTTGGCGCCCTGATCGATCACGTTCGCGAGCGCGGACATCTGAATGCCGCCCATGCTCCCGCCGACCAGGTTCATGAGGCCGCCGAGCTGGAGTCCCCGTACCCCGCCCCGGTTCACGTTGGCGATCCCGCCGAGGTGGATGCCGCTCGCGTCGCCCCTCGTGTAGTTCGCCGCTCCGGTGACGCGCAGGCCCCTGGAATCACCGCCCACCTGCGAGTACACGCCGGTGAGCTGGATGCCGCGCATGTCCCGTTCCACCATCGAGACGACCCCGTTGACCCCGAGGCCGCGCAGCGATCCCACGCGCCCGTGAAGGGCGGAGAGCTGGAACGTGGTCGAGACGTTGGGATCCTGGTTCGTCCCGATGGGATAGAGGAACGTCAGGTTGACGGGATGGTGCTTCGCTTCCTGGGCCGCAGCCGGAGGTGAAACCGCGAGAGAGAGCAGGGCCGCGGCCAGCGCCGCGCGGGCTAGAAGTACCACGTGAGCCCTGCCGTCACGGGAACGAACCAGATCTCGTCGAAGAACTCCTGCTTGATCGAGTGATAATGAGCGGTCACGTCGAGGCCGAGCGCGACGGGCTTGGCGAGGCGGAACTCGTACCCGCCTCCGAGCATGAAGGCGGTGCCGCCCTCGTCGAGGTGCTCCTCGTGATGTCCCGTATCCGTGGTGTCGACGCCACCGATCGCGTCCGGCATGACCGCGATCCGCGCGCTGGCGAATCCCGCGCCGGCCCGGAGGTAGATCCCGCCGGTCTCGCCGCGAGGGTTCCCGGGGAAGAAGGTGAGCGCCGCGCCGAAGGTCTGCGCGCTCACGCGGATGGCCGCCGTCCCGAGCCCCTGCTCGTCGAACCACTGGAACTGCTCGTAGCCGAGCATCACGCGCTTCCCGAGCATGTGGCCCAGCCGGAGCCTCGGCGTGGTGCCCTCTTCCCAGCCGGTGTCGATGCGATTCAGCGCCTCGCCGCCCTGGAACTTCGCGCGGCCGAAGCCAAAGCCGATTCCCGCGACCCAACCGTCGCGGACATGCTCCTCGAGCGCCAGGCACCGGGATGGGAGCGCGACGCCGAGGAGCGCGGCCGCGAGCAGGAGAACGGCTCCACTCCGCACGCGCGCCGTCACGCGATGTCGAGCGGTCAAGGCGCTCATCTCAGCGCAGCCGCACGGTGACGCCCACCTGCGGCCCCTGGGTGAGGACGTCCCACCGGAAGTCGTAGTCGCCGCTCCCCAACCATGGAATCGCGCGCCCCGGGGCGGGCTTTGAGAATTCATAGTCGACATCGAGCCAGCGGTAGCCCGCCTGGAGCGACGCGTTCGGCATGAAGACCCAGTCGACGTAGGGATGGGCTTGCCAGGTGAGATCCGAGCCGACTCCAAAGCCACCGATGTCGCCGTGAAGCGCGAGTGAGACGGCGCGGCTCACGGGCACGGTCGCCGTGGCCCCGACGATGGGGTCCCACCAGTCCTGAGTTCCCGACGGATTCCGGCCGAGAGATCCGATGACCTCGCCGGAGAGACTGTTGTACCGGACCCCGGCGAGCGGCTCCAGCCACGGCGTAACCCGGTACCCAATGCGGGGCTCGGCGATCCACTGGTCGAAGTTCGAGCTCGCGAAGTCCTTCGACGCGCCAAGCCCCATGTACATGAACTCGGCCGTGAACGACCAGTGCCCGCTTCGCAGACGGCCAAAACCCATGACACCGAACTCCATGTGGTCCACGATCTCGTCGAAGCCGACGTTCAGATCCGCCTGTACGAATCCGACCGCCACGTCGCCGGTCATCGCGGCGCCGAGGAGGTAGAGAGAGACGTCGAAGGAGCTGTCTCTCGACTCGTCGAGATCCGCATGGCCAGGGGTCACGATCAGGAGTTGGCCGCCCAGGAGAAGGAGCAGGAAGCCTGTGGTGCGCAGGCGCGCGATGACGTTTGGAACCATCCTGGGACAAGCCTCGGGACGATGAGCCCAGCGTCTGGGCACGTACGGCCTTGGTCCGCGGTGAGTTCTATCAGAACGAAACGTGTTTGAACATGGGGATTCGGGAGGAAGGAGGGTCCAGGGGAGCTGTGGTATCGTCCCCCACCTGACTTCGTCATGAACGACGTGCAGCGAAAGGAGAGAACGATGATGTCCCGGGTCCTCGCAATCCTACTCGTGGCCATGACCGTGGTCTCGCCGGCTCTGGCCCAGACCGCCACCGACGAGCTCGAGGCGGCCCGCACCCAGATCCAGGCCGACCGCAAGGCGATCGTCTCCAAGCTCATGCAGATGACCGAAGCGGAGAGCAACGCCTTCTGGCCGGTCTACAACACCTATCGGGAGGACATCCGGAAGATCGACGACAAGCTCGTGGCGGTCGCCGAGAACTACTTCTCGAACGCCGATTCCCTCACGGACAAGCAGGCGCAGTCGCTCCTGAGCGACTGGATGAAGCTGCGCGCGGACAAGCTGAACCTGCGCAAGTCCTACGTGAAGAAGTTCTCGAAGACGATGGCCACGACGAAGGTGGTCCGCTTCTACCAGATCGAGAACAAGATGGACGCGGTGATCGACTACGAGATGGCCGCGTCGATTCCGCTCGTCCAGTAGCGCGTCACCGCACCCGGCCTCGCTGGGAGACCATCTTCGGCCTTCCGGCGAGGTGGAATCTCCACTCCCCGCCCTCGCCGTACGCGAAGTCGAACCGCAGCACGTCCGCGCCCGGAATCAGGAGACGCAGCCCGGCGCCGACTCCGCTGCGGGAACGGTCGGCCCCGAAATCGTCCCCGTCCGACCACGCGACGCCCTGATCCGCGAAGAGGGCCACCTTGAGCCCCAGGCTGAACGACAGCTTGTTGAAGAAGCGAAACTCCCTCAGGTCGATCACGGGGATCTGATACTCCGTCGTGATGAGGAGCTGGTTCTTTCCGTAGAGCTCCTTGCCGAGCACGTCGATGTCGTGCCCTCGAATCGTGTTCGCGCCACCCAGGCGGTAGAGGAGGTACTGCGGAACGTCCACCCCGGCCTCGCCGCTCTGGAGCGAGAGGAGCGAGGCGATGTGGATGGAGTGCCGCAAGGGCCCCGGCTGATACCGCCGCACGTCGATGTCCGTCGTCCAGAAGTCTCCGTCGCCCCGGAGGAACCTTCCCCCCGTTCGGAGGGTCTGGAGCTCGAGCCACCAGCCCTGCGTGGGATCGCGCCACGAGTTTCGGGAGTCGTAGCCGATGGCGCCGCCGATGCGGTGCAAGTGGTCCTCGTTGTCGGGCGAGAGGGTCTTCCCGTCCACGTCGCTGGTGATCCGGAACGAGGAGTAGATCGCGCGCAGCCTTCCACGCCGTCCCAGGTAGGTCCCGAGCTGGGGGGTCATCTCCGTGCTTCGCTCTTCGAACTCGTTCAGCTCGTCCTCACGGACGAGGCGCGCCACGTACGCGTCCACCCCGACGTGGTTCCCCGTGATCCATGGGTAGGAGAGATTCGCGGAGAACGTGGTGGAGCCCCCGAAGAGAACCTTTCCGCTCAACGCGATGTCCCGCCCCGCGAGATTCAGCGTCGAGATCGAGGGTCCGCCGGACCACCCGTTCTGCTCGGTATAGGAGAGCGCGATCGCGGGGATGAGCCAGGGCATCTCGCGAACCTGATACTCGAGCGCGACCCCGGCGCTGTCGGGCGACGAGACGACGTCGATCGAGCTGAAGATGCCGAGGTTCTCGAGCCGCTGGACGTCGGCCGCGACGTCTGCGGGATCATGCGGCTCGCCGGGCGCGGTCTCGATCTCCCTTCGGATCACGTATTCCTTGGTGACGCGAAAGCCGGTCACGTCGACCCGCGTCACCCTCGGGGCTTCGAGGCTGTCGCCGGGAGAGGACCCGATCGCATCGCTGGCGGCGGCGTGAAGGGGAATCGAGAACGCGATCGCAGCGAGCGAAATCGCAAGCGCGCGCGCACCATAGGAGCGCATGGCGCGCAGTGTATCACGCGGGAGCGGTTGACCTTCGGCGAGGGTTCCCGCTACCCTCCGGCACCCACTTCGCCCCAAGGGAGGATCGGATGACGGAACCCGCGCGGGAGCCGGCGACTTCCTTCACGCTCGTTCACGGGGGACTCGTCCACCGGATCGCGACGCGGCTTCCCTTCGGCGGCTCGGACCGATTCGCGCTGACCGCCGCCGTTTTCGGAGCCATCGCCATCGTACCGATCGCCGTCCTGGCCGCGCTCCAGGATGTGCTGTACGGAGACCGTGTCGTCCTCCCCCTGCTGTCCGACTGGTCCGCGCTCGTGCGCTTCGCGATTTGCGTCCCGCTGCTCGTGCTCGCGGAGAAGTCGATCGACGCGAGACTCTCGGAAGCGGTGGGCCTCCTCCGCACGTCAGGCGTCGTTCCTGGGAACGTGCGCGGCGAGTTCGAGTCCGCCCTCCAGCACCTCACGCGTACGCTGCGCTCCGTGCTCCCCGAGCTGATCCTGCTCGCGATCGCGTTCGGGTCGTCCTGGGCCGGCGCTCGTGCGACGCTCGAGCTCACGGTTCCCTCCTGGCGTGTGCCGGTTCCAGGTGACGAGTCGAGCACGACGATGGCGGGGCAATGGCTCGGCCTGGTCAGCCTTCCCCTCTTCCGCTTCCTCGTCCTTCGCTGGTTCTGGCGGATCTTCCTCTGGTCCCGGTTCCTCTTCCGCGTGTCCCGCATGGATCTCATGCTGATCCCGACGCACCCGGATGGCGCGGCGGGACTCGGCTTCCTGGGGCTGGCGCACAGCTCCTTCAGCGCGCTCCTCGTGCCGCTCGCGCTGACGACGGGCGCTCGAGGCGTGTTCTGGGTGCAGTACGGCAGCGGAACGCTCGAGCCGCTGCGGAACGCGCTCATCGCGTTCCTCGTCCTCGCCCTCGTGCTGTCGCTCGGCCCCCTGCTCGTGTTCCTTCCCAAGCTCCTCACCGCGAAGCGCCGCGGCCTCGCGGAGTACGGCACGCTCGCGTCCGACTACACGCACCGGTTCGATCGGAAGTGGGTACACGGAGAGTCGTCCGGCGAGGAGGTCCTCGGCAGCGCGGACATTCAGTCCCTCGCCGACCTCGGGAACAGCTATGCCGCGATCCGGAACATGAAATTCATCCCCGCCACCGCGGGGAACGCGGTGACGCTTCTGCTGTCGGCGGCTCTGCCCTTGCTGCCCGTCGTGGCCGTCGTCGTGCCGATCGAGAAGATCCTGGGAGTCCTGCTCCAGCTCCTGGGCTGAGCGCGGGGGCCGCTACCGGAAGTCGTAGCGCATGACGATCCGCGCCTGTCCGACGTCGATCTTCGAGTCGGCCCGCAGCTGGCGGACCTGACTCCAGGAGTTCTCGAGCCCGATCGAGAAGAACCGCCTGCCGGTGTAGAAGATCCCGAGCCCGAACGCCTCGGAGTCTCCGAGGTCGTCGTCCCCCCGCTCTCCGAGGCTTTCGCGGCGGAAGGTGCCCAGAAGTCCCACCGCCTTGCCGGTGAGCGGCCTGAGGTCGAAGCTCACCGCGGCACCGAAGTTGATGACGGTCGTGTTGTCCTCGCTGCGGCTGAAACGCTCCCCCAGGCCGCCCTCGACGAATGCCGTGAACCCGATCCACTCGGACGGCGTGTACGCGCCCCGGAGCCCGCCCAGCACTCTCAGGTTGTCCCCCGAGCTCAAGAGCGTGTCTTGCGCCGACTGCACCGCGCCCGTCGAATCGCCGCTCTCGATCTCCTCGACGACCGCCTGGACGAACGCGAGGGGGGACATCGCATAGAGGGTGTTCCCGCGCAAGTCGACGGTCGCGGTGAGCTGCCACTTCTCCTTGCGCGCCAGGTTGGCCGATCCGCCGATCCCGTATCCGTACAGGGCCGAGATTCCCTCGGACAAGATCGCCTCGGCGGTCGTGCCCACTCGCGCCGTCGCCACGGCTCCCCCGCGAAGGGCGAAGCGGCTCCCGAGCCGTTGCTGGTAATTGAATTCCAGCAGCATGAATCCGATGTTGCCCTCCAGCTCCCCGATCTGCTCGTTGTCCAGGTTGTAGATCGGCACCTCGAGCCCCATGGCCCTTCCAAACCCGGTCGTGGTCGTGAAGGTGGTCGAGATGAACGGATCCGGAACGATGGTGGAAGGAATGTATTGATGGCCTCCGAAATATCGTGGGGCCTCGTCGGGCGACGGCTCCTGTGCCCGAGCCCGAACCGGACCGAGGAGAACGCAAGCGGTGAGGATCCCGAGCGTGGCCATCCGAAGGAATCGATGCCGGGGACGTTCCATCGTGTCCTCCCTGGGATTCGACGACACCTGCAACTGTCCTGTGGCTGCAGCAGACACCGATTCATCGGGATCGTCAATAGCGCTTCCATGCCACGAAATCCCGCGCCCTGCTTCTCGAGCAGGAGCGTTGACGCGGCACGGACCCCGACGTAGGCTCCGCCATCATGCGCTCCTTTCGATGGTTGGCCTGCGCCCTTTGGATGCTGCTCCTCGGCAACACGCCGTCGTGGGCGCAGGACTCGCAGTATTGGACGCAGAAGTACGGAACCAAGGGACTGCTGCTGAGCGGCGTCGCCATCGCGGGCGGGGTCGACCTCAGCACGACGTACTACAACCCCGGCGGGCTCGCGCCGCTCGGCGACTCCATGAAGGTGATCGCGGTCAAGGCGTTCGACTTCTCGAACGTCACGGTGGACCGCGCCACGGAGACGGGAGAGGACATCAGCGAGCCGAGGAACTCGGTCCTGCCGAGCTTCTTCGGAGGCACGGTGAACGTGCGGCTCGCGGGAAGCAGTCCGCTCGCCTACTCGCTCTTTCCACGCCAGCTCGCGACCTTCAACATGGGCCTGCGGAACATCCGCTCGCTCGACCTCCTGCCGCAGAATCCGGGACCGGAGGCGGTCGTGGACGAGGCGAGGTTCGAAGAGGATCTCGACGAGACCTGGGCGGGCGTGACGTGGTCGCGCATGCTGAGCCGCCGCGTCTCGGTGGGCCTCAGCCAGTACGTCGCGGTGCGTAGCCAGCGCGCGCGGCGCCAGATCCTCGCGCAGGCCCTCGCCAACGACAGCATCGGCGGCTCCGCGATCGACGTTCGCGGCTTCTCCTACAACGACTGGCGCGCGGTCACCAAGATCGGCATCTCGTTCGAGTTCCCGAACGCGCGGGCGGGGCTCGTGGTCACGAGCCCCGGGATCCACATCATGGGGAGCGCCGACGTCGGCTGGAACCGGTTCCGGGAAGGATTCGACGTCGACGCCGATCCGGGGATCGACAACCAGCTCATCGCGTCGTTCCAGGAGGACGTTCCGTCGGACTTCCACTCACCTCCTTCGATCGGCGCCGGGCTCGCGGTGGACCTCGATCGGACCACGATCCACCTGAGCGCGGAAGCGTTCGGCGAGGAAAAGCGTTATTCCATCTTCGAGATGTCGCCGGCGCGGGACCTCGGCACCAGTCTGACCGTCCCGTTCGAATTCTTCGATGAACGCCAGAGCCTGGTCAATTTCGGCGCGGGCGTCGAGCGCCAGATCGGAGCGCGGACCTCGGCGTTCGTGAGCGTCTCGAGCGACTTCACCGCGACCCCCGACGGTGAGTCGGACATCGCGTTCGGGGACTGGGACTCCTACCTCGTCACCGGCGGGCTCAACTTCCCCGTGGGCAAGTCCGAGTTCACCCTGGGCCTGGGATACGGCTTCGGGACGGGTGACGCGGACCGGATCGGCAGGCTCAACGACTCGCCCCTCTTCGGCACGGCGGTGGACACGGATTTCGAGGAAGCCGAGACCCGGTATCGGAACTTCAGGCTGATCGTCGGCTTCACGATCTAGTCGAAGCAAAGGCCCCCGGAGGACCTATGTGGATCGGCTTCATCCTGAAGTTCCGATATCTCGCGGCCGTCGTGGTCGTCGTCCTCATGGTCCACACGCTCGGCCTCCTCGCCCTCGGCATGTTCCGCGCGTACGAGGCGTACGAGATCATGACCTCGGGACGGGAGTGGTCCGGAGCGGACCGGCCTGGAATCCGCATCGCCGAGTCGGTGGACGCACTCCTCTTCGCACTGGCGCTGATCGTGCTGGCGTGCGGAACCGCGAGCCTGTTCCTCAAGCCGGGGGGGCACGAGATCGATCCGCGCGTGCCGACCTGGATGCGCGTGGAGAGCATCTCGGAGCTGAAGGCGCTCCTGTGGGAGGCGATCTTGGTCGTGCTCGTCGTGGGCTCCCTGACGTCACTCCTGGCGCATCTGGATCATCTCCACTGGGGGCTTCTGGTCCAGCCGGTCGCCATTCTGCTGCTTTCCGTGAGCCTCTTCTTCGCCCGGCGCGCGGGGC
This sequence comes from Candidatus Eisenbacteria bacterium, assembly GCA_035712245.1. Classification (GTDB taxonomy): domain Bacteria; phylum Eisenbacteria; class RBG-16-71-46; order SZUA-252; family SZUA-252; genus WS-9. The sequence goes on along the minus strand of DASTBC010000310.1, from coordinate 4,071 downwards.
ACGGAGGATGACGCTTGACGCGCATGGGGCGATTGTCCGAATGATTGTGGATTCGTGGGGTCGGGAGGGATCCTTCATCTCGAAGGACCGCAGCATTCGACCAAGCGCGCTCCAGCCACGAGGAGCGTGCGGGGACCTAGGAGGGAAGAGAATGCGAAGGCTCTCGGTTGGTGTGACGGCTCTGGCCATGGCACTCGCGTGGGGGGCTTTCCATCCCCCGGCGGCACGGGCGGAAGTGGACGGCTTCCACGTGAACATCACGCCCTACGCGGGAATCGTCTCGTGGGCAGATCAGACGAACGCCGAGAACAAGGCTCTGTTCGGCGGACGGCTCGGACTCATGTTCGGCAAGCGGTTCGGCATCGAAGGCTCGTACGGACGGAGCAACGCGGAGACCCTGGAGGACGGGGGCGGACGGCCCTACGTGACGACCTCCCCGAGCCCTGTGCAGGACATGACGTTCAGCCACTGGGCAGGCGATCTGGTCTTCAACATACTCCCCGACTCGAAGATCAATCCGTACCTCCAGGGGGGGTACAGCTCCCACAAGTTCGACCCCGAGGACTCGACCGCCAACGAATCGACCGCGGACGGCTTCAACGTGGCGGCCGGTCTGAAGATCCACTTCTCGCCCAAGGTCGCGCTGCGGCTCGAGGCCCGCGACATGATCTACTCGTGGAGCGACGAGGAGCAGGATCTCGGAGCTTCCGACGAGTCGCAGCACAGCCTCGCCTTCACGGGCGGCCTCCAGTTCTCGATCGGCGGCAAGGTGCCCGACGCCGATACGGACGGAGTCTCGGACAAGAGCGATGAGTGCCCGAACACCCCGACGGGCGCGCTGGTGGACCTGAGGGGCTGCCCGCTCGACGCGGACGGCGACAAGGTCCCGGACGGGCTCGACAAGTGCGCGAACACGCCGACGGGGGCGACGGTGAACGCCGAGGGCTGCCCGACCGACGCGGACGGCGACGGCGTCTACGACGGCATCGACACCTGCGCCGACACGCCGAAGGGATGCACCGTGGACGCGAAGGGATGCCAGACCGACTCGGATCAGGACAAGGTCTGCGACGGACTCGACCAGTGCGCGTCGACGCCCGTGGGAGCCACGGTGGACGCGAACGGTTGCACGACGGATTCGGACGCCGACGGCGTGGTCGACGGTCTCGACAAGTGCGCCGCGACGCCGGCCGGCGCCAAGGTGGACAAGGACGGGTGTCCGATCGAGGTGACGCGGCGCGTCATGGAGATGCTCGACAAGGGCGTGATCACCGAGCGCGAGCTCCTCTTCGACACGGCGAAGGCGACGATCAAGCCGGAGTCCGAGGCCACGCTCCAGGCCCTCTGCCAGGTGTTCCAGCAGTGGCCCACGATCCAGGTCGAGATCGGCGGACACACGGACGCCCGCGGCAGCAACGCCTACAACCAGAACCTCTCCGAGCAGCGCGCGAACGCGGTGCGCGACTACCTCGCCGCCAACTGCACGGGGGCGAACGCCGCGAACTTCACCGCGAAGGGATACGGCGAGAGCATGCCGGTCGCCAAGGGCGCCACGGCCGAGGCGTACGCGCAGAACCGGCGCGTGGAGTTCAAGGTCATGAATCCCGAGGAGCTGAGGAGACTCAAGGAGAGCCGGGAGATCCTGAAGGAAGGAACTCCGTCCGAGTAGGTCGCTGGTAACATTCCCGGAACACATCGGGGTCGGCGCCGCCGTGGCGCCGACCCCGTTCTCGTTTCGGGTAGCGGAGAGATGGTGGAGGCGGAGGGAATTGAACCCTCGTCCGAAAGTGGATCCGGAAGAAGCACTACGCGCGTAGTCCGTTATTCTGCTTCGTTTCCTCCGACACAAACGGACAAGGTCTGGAGGTCACTATCCCGATAAGATCTCATCCCTTCGACTCGGGCGAATCGTCGGGACCAGCCCGCCTGAATGACGCCCGATCCAGCCTCGGCAGGCTCAGACCAGTCGAGCGTGGCAGCTAAGCCGCCAGAGCGAATTCGTTATTCGCTGTTGTGTTTTGCCCGTGGTTTTACGAGGCCTACGGGCACCTCGGCGCGCGCTCCTAAGTTCACCACTCCGTCGAATCCGTTCGCCCCCATAAGGACTTAGATCATGAATCGGCCACTTCGGGTTCGAGTTTAGCACCTGCTGGGGAAGCCGGATCGGCTCGATTCGAGGCTGGAGCGGTGGCTCTGGTAACGTGTTGGACCAGGGACGGTTGGGGCCGTATGCCTGGCCCCGCCGGGCCCGGGAGGCAGGATCCGCCCGCCCTGCCGTGGGGCAGAGCGGACTCTGGCAAGACGGAGCGCGGTCGCTTAGCCTTGATGGGTCCCCAGTCGCACCATGCTTCCTTGGTCCCGCTACCCAAGGAGGCACGCGATGAAATCGAAGTGGTTGCTCCTTCTCCTCTCCGCAGTCGCCCTCGCATCGCCCTGCCCGGGTCATGCGACCTGGCTCCTCGAAGGGAACGTCGGTGTCGGAATGCCCCAGGGCGACTTCGGCGACTACTGGGACTCGGGTCTCCTGGTCGGCGCGTCCGTGGGATACCTCAGCGCTCCGTTCGAGATCGGCGCGGATCTCAATTTCCTCTCCAACGATCCCTCGGATTCCTACTCGGAGGAGGATCTGGAACCGTTCGATGCCACCGCCGAGTTCTCGTTCGTGCAGTACGGCGTCCACGCTCGCTGGATGCCTGCGACGCAAGGGTCGCTGGGCCCGTACCTCGGTGTGGGGCTCGCGGCGTACGACCTCAAGGAAGAAGTCGAAAGTCCGCTCTTCGGGTCCCAGGAGTTCTCGAACACCTCACTCGGGGTGAATTTCAAGGGTGGCGCGAACTTCTGGTTGGGACCCGCCTTTGGACTGGGAGCCGATGTGACCTACCACCTGGTCTGGCCCGACGAGGAGGAGATCGGCCACGACAACGCGTCATTCCTCGGACTTCAGGCAGGGCTGCGCTACAAGCTCGGAGCGCCCTCCGCTCCCTGAGCTCGACCGAGCGGGGTCGGCGGTTCCGGCGCCGGCCCCGCTCGATGCATTCGTGGGGTCCCGAACGGGCTCTCACGTTCCCAAGTAGCCGGACAAGAGCTACGGGGCTGGTCCCCTCCCCCACTCTCCTCTATTCTCCGAGGCTTCATCGTCGATTCCCTTCGATCCGGAGGATCGCCCCGTGTTCGCCTGGATCTATCAGCTTCCGCTCTGGCTGCTCGCGTTCCTGATCTGTTCGCTCTTCCTGGGCCTGACCTGGCTCGGACTCAGCCTCATGCGTCCCTTCGTCCACCGCTGGACCGATACCGAGGAGGGCTGGAATCACGTCATGGGCCACGTGATTGCGAGCCACGGAGTCCTCTATGGGATCCTGCTCGCGCTCCTGGCGCTCGCGGCGCTGGAGAATCGCGCCAGGCTCCTCGACACCGTGGGGCACGAGGCCTCCTCGCTGGGCACCCTCTATCGTGACGCCACGGGATATCCGGAACCCTTGCGAAGCTCGATGATGTCCAGCCTGCGCGACTACTGCACGTACGTCATCGAGGTCGCGTGGCAGGAGCAGAGGCGCGGGAGGATCCCACAGGGCGGCGTCGAGCGTCTGAACCGATTTCAGACGGCGCTCATGGACTTCGAGCCGCAGACCAAGGGCCAGGAGATCCTGCACGCGCAGACCCTGCACGAGTACAACAGGTTCATCGAAGCACGCCGGCAGCGAATCTACAGCGCCGAGCACCGACTTCCGGCAGCGATGTGGTGGGTGGTCGCGGCAGGGGCGATCCTGGGAATCGTGCTGACGCTGCTCCTCCACGTGCGCCGGCCCGCGGCGCACTTTCTCCTCGCGGGAAGCCTGTCGCTCATGACCGGGCTCATCATCTTTCTTCTTGCCGCATTGGACCAGCCTCTTCGAGGAGGGATCCAGGTCACTCCGGAAGCGTTCGAGATCATCCGGCACAATCTGATGACGCCGGCCGACCCCGGGGACCGCCACTAGGGTCGCGCGGCCCGGCCGGGGTGCTCCTCGGCCGGGCCGCTCGCTACATTACGATCGCATGTGAGATTACGGACACACGGTGCAGGGCTCACAC
>DASTBC010000309.1 GCA_035712245.1 Candidatus Eisenbacteria bacterium | reverse complement strand
CACGTGCAGAAGCACCGCCGCCAGATCACCTCGGCCATCCACGATCCCACGGTGCCGATGCGTCTGGGATCATGGCTCTCGCGCGCGGCGGGTGTTCCGATCGAGGATCGTTCCGCTCCGGAAGTGCGCCAGATGGAGATCGCGGTGCTGAAGGGTCAGCTCGACGCCTCGGGTCCCCTGGGGAAGTTCGCGCTGAAGCTGATCGAGAAGGCCGAGGCCAAGAAGGCGGGGAAGAGCTAGCCGATCCTGCCGGGGCCCTACGTCTCGCGCGTGCGCTTCGCCGCCTTCGTGAGCCGCCGCGCGTTCATGTAGTGCCGCATCGCCTCGTCCCGCAATCCGCGCGACTCCAGCATGAGCCCCAGGTTGTAGTGCGCGTCGGCTGACTCCGGATCGAGCTCCAGCGCTCGCTGATAGGCGCGCACGGCCTCGTCCAACCTCCCACGGTCCTCGAGCAGCACCGCCAGATTGAAGTGGCCGATGAACTCCTCCGGCGCGCACCGGATCGCCTCTCGGTAATGGCGCTCGGCGTTCTCCAGCTCCTGATCCTCGTGATGCAGCCGCCCGAGATTGATGTGCGCGTCCGCGTAGTCGGGGTCCCCGTCGAGCGCGAGGAGATAGGCGTGGCGCGCTTCGACGGGCGAGGTCTCTTCCAGCTCGCAGCCGATGTGGAACCACTGCTCCGGGGAGACGGCCGGCGGCGCGGCGCGGCGCGGCTTCCGCGTGCGCTCGAAGGCCCCGGAAAGGATCTCGGGATGGGCGGCGCCGGCCATGGTCCCGGAGACCGTCGTGGCCCCGCTCTCGAGGATGCGCGGCACCACGCGAAGCACGGGGCGCTCGGCCGCTTGCGGGGTGGGTGAGGCCTGCGAGGCGGGTTGCGTTTGCGACGGCTGCGGCGGGGGCGACGCCGGGGCGAACTCGAGGTCCATCGCCGAACCGGATGCCTCCGCGAGATCCGCGCTGTCGAAGTGGAGCAGGAACTGGCCGGAATCAGGCTGCCACGCCGCGTTTCCGTGCCATGCGACGGCGCGATCCCCGTCCGCGAGAATGCGAACGCTCGTGAGGGGCAGGTCTGCCTCGAGCTGGCGCCTCAGGGAGGACCAGACGCGCCGGACGCGCCGCGGCGGAATGCCGGCATCGAGGAGGCCGCGCGTGGTGCGCAGGAGAAGGAGCTCCTGGAAGGAGAATTGCGGGCGCTCGCCGCGGGCGGCACGTGGGGCCACTCCGCCGATCCGGGCCAGGTCTCGAACGCGCGCTTCCGTGGCGTTCAGGATGCGCGCCGCGTCCCGGGTGGAGAACTGCTTGACCTCGTCCATCGCCGTCACCCCGTCCATGCCCCGCCGCCTCCCGTCACACCGTGAAGCCCACGCACCCGCGGCGGCGCTGCCTCCGCCGCGGTCATCCCGCGACTAACGTGAAGCCCGCTTGCTCTCCTTGGCCGCCGGACGCTTGGCTTTCGCGGCCTTCTTCGTTGCGGCCGCGCCCTCGTCCTTCGCGACGCGGCTCTCGAGGCTCTGCTTCAGGGCCTCCATGAGGTCGATCACCTGCGTGCGCTCGACCTGCGGCTGCACCGAGGTGATCTCCTTGCCTTCCACCTTCTGCTCGACGACCGAGAGCACGCGCCCGCGGTATTCGTCGTGATAGTTCTCGGGATGGAACTCCGGATTCGCGAGCTCGTCGATCAGCCGGAGGGCGAGATCCAGCTCCCCCGGACGCACGGTCGCGTCGGAGCCCTTGTCGATCTCGCCGAAGTCACGCACCTCGTCCTGGAAGAACATCGTGTGCATCATGAGTCCGCCCTGCGCGGGACGGATCACGACGAGGCTCTCCTTGCCGCGCATGACGTACTTCGCGAGCGCGACGCGTCCCGTCTTCACCATGGCGTCCGCGAGGAGGCGGTACGCCTTCGAGCCTCCCTTGTCCGGGCCCAGGTAATACGTCTTCTCGAAATAGATCGGATCGATCTGCTCGAGAGGGACGAATTCGACCATGTCGATCGAAGGCGAGGCCTCGGCCTCGAGCCGCTTCAGCTCGTCCTCCGTGAAGCGGACGTACTGCTCCTTCGCGAACTCGAAGCCCTTCACGAGAGACGTCCGCTCCACGACCTGGTTGTTGCACGCGGGGCAGATGAGCTGCTGCTTGATCCTGCCACCGCACTTCTCGTGGAGCTGGTTGAACGACACGCCTCCGGCGGAAGCGGCGGTGTACATCCGGACGGGGATCGAGACCAGCCCGAACGAGAGAGTGCCCGAGCCGATGGAATGTGGGGGCATGTCGTGGTTCCTCCTGGGGACTTGAGGGGAGGCTAGCACCCCCCTGTGCTAGACTCAACTCCAAGTCCACTATCGGATAAGGAAGCCTGCCGCTTGAGGATGAAGAGCGCCCCCGTCCCGTGAGTCCCTCCCGGAAGACCCAGCTCGAGGATTATCGAAAGAAGCGTGACCCGGCGCGGACCCCGGAGCCGTTCGGGGACGCGGCGGAGGCTCCTCCCAGGCAGCCCGATGGGCCCGTCTCGGCGCCGGGCGCCGGGTTCCCGGTCGCCAAAGAGGCTGCGGCTGCCCTGTTCACGCACGGTCCTCGTCCCCGGTTCGTGGTCCAGAAGCACTGGGCCAGGAACATGCACTACGACCTCCGGCTCGAGCTCGATGGGACGCTGAAGAGCTGGGCGGTCCCCAAGGGGCCATCGACGAAGGCCGAGGAGAAGCGGCTCGCGGTCCATGTCGAGGACCATCCGGTCGAGTACGGCAAGTTCGAGGGCA
>DASTBC010000308.1 GCA_035712245.1 Candidatus Eisenbacteria bacterium | reverse complement strand
ACCGGACGGACGCACTACGGGAAAGTTCACCGTCCTGCGATGATCCGAGCTCAGTGACCGTCAATCGCCCGGTCAGACGTCAGGCAATCAACTTGCTGTACAGCAAGTAAGAGGACTGCCCCGAGTTGCCTCACGCCCCGTTCTCAAATATCGTGCGGCATGTATCCGACCGGTGACTGGAAGTAGTAATTCCACGGGTAGTGCAGGAAGTTCGAGACGCGGCTCGTGTACACGCAGGCGAAATCCTTGAGCTGGTGCCCGAACCGGCTCGACTCGTTTCCCTCGCGGAAGAGGGATCCCCACCGGGGATTGTAGGCACGGTCGATCTTCACCCGTAATCCCGCCAGCTCCCGCTCCAGCTCGGGGATCCTCGCCTCGAGCTCGTGGATCTGCTCGGGGATCTCCTGGATCCGCGCGGCGATCTCGGCGCGCCTCGCGGGATCCGTGCCGTCGCTCTCGGCAAGCACCAAGGTGAGCCGGCGCAGCTCGCGGCCGATCGCGGCCTTCTGGATCTCGATCTGGTGCCGCTCCGCGGAGAGCCGCGACAGGCGCTCGAACTCCCGCGCGTGCTCGGCGGTCACGGTGATCTCGCGGTCCAGCTCGGGCACGATCATGGCCGTGCGCCAGCTGGCGACGCGCTTCGACTGGAGGATGTCCCCGTAGGTGTGGTCGCCGAAGTAGAGAATGTGCTCGCCCGTCGAGGAGAGCGCCCGCTGCAGGTACGGCGCTCCGCCGCCGCGTCCGACGATCGCGGCCATCTTCTGGCCCTCGAGCTCCGGCACGGGCTGCGGCGCCTCCGACGAGGTGAAGAACTGGGGCTTCGCGGCCTCGCAGATCACCACGTTGAAGAGATCGCTCCAGTGCGCCGGCGCCCCCTTGCCGCGCTGGAGAATGTGCCTCATGAGCTTGTCCGTGTAGCTCCACTCGCTGTTCGTGAGGAGGAAGAGCTTCTTCCCGCTCCGCCGGAACTCCTCGAGCACCGTGCGCACCTCGGGGTCGAGGCGGATGTAGCGGTCGAGGTCGCTCGTGATGACCGACTTCAGGCTCCCGTCCCGGTGCGCCTCGTCGATCATCTCGCGCACGTCCTGGTAGAGCTTCTCGTAATCAACGGGGCCCTGCTGGCGCTTCTCGAAGAAGTCGATCAGCGCGACGTAGAGATAGACCTCGGGGAGGTGGAAGAGGGTGTCCACCGAGACGTAGTTCTCGTGTCCCAGCCGGATCCGGTCCGAGCGGTACGCGCGGCGCCGCTCGTCGGAGCGGAGCGCGGTGAGCCCGTGGTAGGCGCGGGAGACGAAGTTGAAGTAGTCCATCTTGAGAACATTGCCGCGCTTCCGGTCGACGACGAGCCCGCGGATGACCCACTGCGGGTCGTACTGGAGATCGAGGATCTCGCGCGGATAGCCCTTTCCCTCGACGAGCTTCTTCTTCGTGAGATCGAATCCCAGCTCCTCCACGGGAACCGGATCGTAGTGGGCCAGCGTGTGATCGAGATCGAACCCGATCGCGCGGACCGTCGTCATGCGGAGGTTTCGGTCCACGAAGACCCGGTGGCGCCGCGGGATCCGGTGCTCGCGGTAGCGCAGCGCGCGCGCCGAGGGCTCGCGCACCGCGGGGGCGTGCTTCGCGGCCGCGGCCGGCGGCGCGCCCGGCGCGCCCGGCACCGGCTTCACCGCCGGTGCTCGGCCTTTCCGGGCTGGCGGCGCGGCGGGAGGCTCGATCGAAGCGGCCTCGGGGGGCGCAAGCGCTTCCGTTTCGGGCGCGCTCGCCCCGGACGCTTCCTCGGCGGGAGTCGGGCGCGTGCCCGCGGGCGGCGCGGCGGGGGATGGGGGAGGAGACGCCGGAGCGCCGCCGGGTTTCTTCCGCGGCTCCGGTTCGGTCTCCGTGCGATCGGGTGTCACGAAGCCCATTGTAGGCGCTCGTGAGCCGCCGCGCCACACGAGGCGGTCGCGCCGACAATCGTTGACGATCCCTGCCGCCGTCCCTACCTTGTGCGGGTGAATCTCTGCCTGTACGAGGATCCCGCCGTCTCTTCGTTCGGGCCGCACGCCCTGCTGCGGCCCGTTTTCGCGCTCCGGTGCGGCATCTTCTCGCTCCTCGAGAAGCTCGTTCGCGCGTTCCCGCAGTCGCCCCTCGTCTTCTGCGTGCGCCCCGAGCTCGAGGATCTGACCCGGGTGCTCTATCCCGCGGCCCGTGTCGAGGACCCTCCCGAGGAAGAGACGCTCTTCGTGAACGGCCGGCTCTGCATGACGGACGACGAGGTGCTCCACTTCCTCGCGGCCGCGCCCACGGAGGCTTCCTACGTCGCGGGTGGCGTCCTCTTCGCGGCGAAGGTGAAGCCCGGCCGCGTCGCGCACGCGATCCGCCACCTCCGCGCCGGCGATCCCGAGACCGCGTTCCAGGACGTGCGATTCCCGGCCGAGGTGAACGCCTTCCTCGCCCGATCGGTCGCGGATCTCATCCGGTGGAGTCCGCGACAGATCGTCCAGGACTTTCGGTATGCTTTTCAGGCGGGCACGGTCCGGGGGACGATCGATCCCGGGGCGCACGTGATCCGCCCGGAGGCGATCCACGTCGCTCGGGGCGCGAGGGTGGCGCCCGGTGCGGTGCTGAACGCCGAGGGCGGGCCGATCCTGATCCAGGAGAACGCGACCGTGGAGCCCCTCGCGTATGTCGAGGGTCCCGCGGTGATCGGCGAGCGTTCGCTGATCAAGGTGGGCGCGAAGATCCGAGGCGGCACGTCGATCGGTCCGGTCTGCAAGGTGGGGGGCGAGGTGGAGGCGTCGGTGTTCCAGGGCTACTCGAACAAGCAGCACGACGGCTTCCTGGGGCACTCGTTCGTGGGGGAGTGGGTGAACCTGGGCGCGAACACGAACAACAGCGACCTGAAGAACAACTACAGCGACGTCCGTTTCTTCCGCTCCGCGAAGGATTACCTGGACGGCCGCGGCGAGCCCTCGGGGCAGAAGCTCCTCGGGCTCTCGATCGGCGACTTCACGAAGACCGGGATCTCCACCTCGTTCCCGACCGGGGCGGTCGTGGGGATCGGCTCGAACCTGTACGGGACCGAGCTCTGGCCGGCCTACACCCCTTCGTTCGTCTGGGGACAGCCAGGGCGCCTCGTCGAGCACCGGATCGACGACATGGTCGAGACCGCCGCGCGCGCCATGGAGCGCCGACAGGCGGAGCTGACGGTCGAGCTGGATTCGCGCATCCGGCAGGCGTT
>DASTBC010000307.1 GCA_035712245.1 Candidatus Eisenbacteria bacterium | reverse complement strand
GAGGAGACGGATCGCCGCGAGCGCGAGCGTTCCCAGCGGAGGCGCGCCCGTGTCGCCAGGCTTTCCCGCGAAGTGCTCGATGAGACGCGCGGCGAGGCCCGGCGCTTCGAGCGGACGCTGGATCCGGCTCTCGATCGCGCGCGGATAACGATCGCCCAGAACCTCCCGGAGCCTGGTTCGAGCCCGCTCCCGCAACCGGGGAAGTCTGCTCTCCGCCGCGCGCCAGAGGAACTCCTCCTCGCGGGGTGACCCGGCCGCCAGGTCGAGGAGCTGATCCTGGTTCAGGCCCAGGGTGAGGTCGTCGGGGCTCAGTCCGGCGCGGATCAGGGCGCCGAGAACCTCGCGCGCTCCCGCGGCATCGAACGCGCCCCAGGAAGCGGCGTGGCACAGGGCCTGGGCGCGGGTCGCCGGATCGAGCGACTCCTCGCCAGCCCAGCGGCGGACCAACGGCCCGGCGATTTCCTTCAATCGAGGCTCCTCCTCCGCGTGGTCCTTGAGGAAGCGCCGGATCAGTCCCAGTCCCTCCGAGGCCGCCCTGGGCTTGAGCTGGGGCAGCGCCACACCGGACGCGGCCTCGGCGCGGCCGGTCCCGAGCCGGTAGATCTGGCGATACGCTTCGCTCAGGTCGAGGCGCCGGTCCTCCTTGAACCGTTCCTTCGCCTGCTTCCAGTACGTGCCCCATTCGAAGCCCGGAAGGGCCGCATCGAGCCTCGGCTTGAGCTGCGCGGCCGTGGCCGTGCCGCCGATGTCACGAAGCGCGCGGACGAGCACTTCGGGAGCGCCCGCCTGCGCGAGCTCGCGGAGCTTCGCGGGATCCTCGATCGCGAGCACCCGGAGTCCGTCACCGGGGAGCCGGTCGAGAGACTTCGAGGCCATCGCGAACGACATCTTGTGTCCCGCGCGGGCAGGAAAGTCGAGGGTGAGGTTCTCGCCGTCGCTCCCGGTCACGCGGCCGAGACCCCACGTCGTGTGCGCGACGTGGGCCCCGGGAGGGAGCGCGAGGATCTTGGGGAGTCTCGATGCGACGGCGTCGATCGGCGCGGCGGGGTCTCCCGCTCCCGATCCGTCGAGGATCGCGTCCGGATCGGGCTCGCGCGCGAGCGCGACCCGGAGATAGCCCGAGAAGAGCGCGCGCGGGGCTGGTTTCGCCGGAACGCGCGGGGCGACCGGCGCGAGGTCTTCCCAGGTGAGCTCCCCCGCGGCGCGCTTCGCGAGCTCCGGGAGCGCGAGATCGAGGAACGTTTCCGATTCCGGCCACGGCACGAGCGAGGCGAAGCGCAGGAGCGCGCGTCCGACGCGAGGAGGCGCGTGCTCCAGATCCTCCTCGATCAGCCGGAGCAGCTCGTCCGCGACCCGCTCCGGACGTCCGAGCTCGAGCTGAAGCTCCACGGAGTGGAGGCGGTGCTCGCGCGCGCCGCTCTCGTCCCGGAGCCGCTCCAGCACCGCCGAGAGGTCCGCGTGGAGCTCCGGATCGGCCGGCCGGATGGCGATCGCGTCGCGGAGGAGCCCCGCGCGCTCATCGTCCGGGACGTCGTCGCCGCGGGCCAGGAAGTGGAGGAAACGAACCGCGACGCTCTCGGGCTCCGGCTCGAGGAACTTGGGGAGGACCGCTCGCACTCCGGCGCGGTCGCCCGCGGCCATGAGCTTGTCGGCGATGATCTCGTAGGCCTCGAGCGCGAGCGTGTGGTCGTCCAGGGCCTCGCGAAGGAGCGCGGTGAGCAGGAGGAGGTCCCAGCGCTTCTTCCGCGCCGGCTCCTGCTCGAGCGCCTTGAGGGCTCCTTCCACTTTGTTCTCGGCGATCAGGCGCTGGGCTAGCGCCTCGGTCTCCGTCCAGCGCGGGCTCGTGGTCGAGGCAGGCGGTTCTTCGGCTTTGACTGCCGCGAGGTAGCGGCGGAATTCGGCATCCATCATGGGATTGGTTCCTCCGAGCCAAGGAGGATACCGCATGAGTGGCTCGTGCGGATAGGTCGTGAGGCCCTGCGGTGGATTTGTGCGCGCCACGCCCGGTCCGCTACACTCGCGAATTCACGACGGGATCGTCGACCCTGGCAGGGGATCTCTCATCTCACGAAAGTCGAAGCTCATCCTGGCGCTGTCTACGAACCAGCTCCTCTCGAGCGGGACGCACCTGATCGGGAAGGGAGCGGTGATGGCGATCGGGCCGCTCGCGGTCGCGCTCCTCCGATTTACCCTCGCGTCGACCGTGCTCCTCGGGATGCAGCGCGTGCGCGGGCCCTGGCCGGGGATCGACCGCCGGGACCTTCCGAAGATTCTCCTGCTTGGGTTCCTGGTCGTCCCGATCAACCAGGGATTCTTCCTCTTCGGTCTGGCGCGCTCCACCGCGAGCCACGCGGCGCTCCTCTATGCGCTGACGCCGCTCGCGGTGCTCCTCCTCGCGCGGCGCATGCTCGGCGAGGGCGCCGTCCTGTCCAAGCTCGCGGGCACGGCCGTGGCGTTCACCGGGGTCGCCATCATCCTGCTGGAGCGCGGGCTCGCGCACGAGCGCGAGGTGCTCGTGGGAGATCTCATGCTCCTCCTCGCCGTGTTCGCCTGGGCGCTCTACACCGTGCTGTCGAAGCCGCTCACGATGCGGTACGGAGCGATGCCGGTCACCACGTGGTCGATCGCCGTGGGAACGGCCTACACCCTCCCCGCGTACCTGATCCCGGGCGCGATCCCGCCGCTCCCGACGATCCGTCCTGAAGTGTGGGCCGGCGTGCTCTACCTCGCGATCGGCACATCGGTGATCGCGTACCCGCTCTGGATGTACGCGTTGAAGCATCTCGAGGCTTCCAAGGTGGCGATCACGACGAATCTCCAGCCCATCCTCACCGCGATCTTCTCGTGGATCTTCTTTCGCGAGCGCTTCACGCCGGGGTTCGTCATCGGTGCGATCCTCGTGCTGGCGGGCGTGACGTGGGTGGAGACGCGCCGTGCGGCCGCACCGGCAGCGCCGGCGCCGGTGGGACCGCCTGGAGCAGGCGAGCTCGCGCGGTCCGTCCGGGAGCCGCGCCCATGAGCCGGCGTCCGCCGCTCCGAGGCGACGAGCTTCCCGAGATCCTCGTTCCTCCGCCGGGTCCAAAGTCCCGGGCCGCGGCGAAGCGCCTGCGCCGCACCGAGGGAGCGGCGATCTGGGGAAGCGAGGAGTCGCCGATCGTGTGGTCGCGCGCGCGGGGCGCCGTGGTCGAGGATCTCGACGGCAACCGCTACCTCGATTTCACGTCGGGCTTCGGCGTGGTGTCCCTGGGACACTCCGCGCCCGAGGTGAGGCGTGCCGTGTCCGCACAGGCCGGAAGGCTCACGCAAGGGCTCGGCGACCTCATGCCGCACCGGGAGCGCGAGCGTCTGGTTCGAGCGCTCGCAAAGGTCGGTGGTCCGTGCGATCGCGTGCTTCTCGCGTCGACGGGATCCGAGGCGGTGGAGCTGGCGCTCAAGACCGCCGCGCTCGCGACGGGACGGCGGCGATTCGTGGCGTTCCAGGGCGGGTATCACGGCGACTCGTATGGCGCGCTCGCGGCCACGAGCCATCCGCCCGCGCCCGGGCCGATCGCGGCGCAGGTGAGCCCGCTCGCGATTCACGTCCCGTATCCGTACACCTATCGCTGTCCGGTCGAGAACGCGTGCGGCGAGAGAGGCTGCGACCTCCGATGCCTCGAACGCGCATTCGAGATCATCGATCGCGAGCTCGAAGGCCCCGACCCGCCGGGCGCCGTGATCGTCGAGCCGATCCAGGGACGCGCCGGCGGGATCATCCCGCCGCTCGAGTTCCTGCCGAGGCTCTGCCGCGGCGCGCGTGAACGCGGGCTCGTCGTGATCTACGACGAGGTGCTGACCGGCGCGTGCCGCACGGGGCCGTTCTGGGCGTGGGAGCGCAGCGGCTTGGAAGCCGCTCCGGATCTCCTCTGCGCGGGCAAAGGGCTCGGCGGCGGTGTCGCGATCGCGGCCCTGTTCGGCAGGGCGAAGCTCATGGACGTGTGGCGACGGCACACGGGCGCGTCCGGGGAAGCGCCCCACGCGAGCACGTACTACGCGCATCCCCTCGCGTGCGCGGGCGCCCTCGCCACGGTGAACGGCCTTTCGAGTCCCTCGTTTCGGGAGCGGATGGCTGGGTCGGGACGTGTGCTCGCGGAGCGGCTCGAGGAGATCGCGAGCCGGCATCGGCTCGTGGGGGACGTGCGCGTGGCAGGCCTTCTGGCCTCAATGGAGATGGTTCAGGATCGTTCCTCGAGAGAGCCCGCGGCGCGCGCGATCGGGCGGCTGACGAACATCCTCCTCCGACGCGGAATGCTCGCGCTCCCCGGCGGGAGACACGAGAACGTCCTGATGCTGCTTCCACCGCTCACCATCACGGAGCCGCAACTCACCCAGGGATGCAGGTTCCTCGATGAAAGCCTGGCGACGCTGTAGCGGGCTGTTCGTTGCTCTGGTCCTGGTCGTTCCACCGCACGCGCGTGGGTCGGGCTCCGGCGCCGTTCGGGACGCAGCGGCTGAATTCGTGGGAGAAGGCGAGTACCGGAAGGCGGCGCGACTCCTCGAAGCCGTTCGACTCGCCGATCCAAACGATCCTTACGTGTACGTCCATCTCGCTGCCGCGCGCGCGGGTCTGCGTCAGTACCGGGCCGCGGCGGGAGCGGTGAGGATCGGCATCGAGCGGGCCGCCGAGCGGAGGGACAGCCTTGCGTCCGAGAACCTACTGGAGCATCAGGGGGGTGCGGTCGAGACCTTTCTTCGCCACACCCGATCCGTACTGGCACGGGTGGGACCTGTCGAAACGAGCCGTCTCGTCGAACGGATGGACTCGATCCTGGTCATGCTCCCGCCCTCTCGGCCCGAGTCGCTGCTCTCCGACACGACGTCGCTCTTTGCCGGGGGCATGAAGGACCTCGGCCCGAGCGAGGGGCTCGCGTGCTTCCAGCTCGCGACTCAGATGAATCCACGGGACGCGAAGCCGTTCGCGCTGGTTGCGTTCTTGTACCTGCACGACGAGAAGTGGACCCACGCCAAGCGAGTCCTGCGTGTGGGGCTGAAGCGGGCGCCCGGCGACAGGGACCTCAACCGGCATTGGGATCATGCGAATCGTACATTGAAGAGCGAGTTCGCCTACTGATCGGTGTGCATGATCCGTCAACCGGATGGTCTTCTGTCGAGGAAGGTGCCCGCAACGTCACATCAAATATCGTGCGGCATGTATCCCACGGGGGACTGGAAGTAGTAGTTCCACGGA
>DASTBC010000306.1 GCA_035712245.1 Candidatus Eisenbacteria bacterium | reverse complement strand
AGGCCAAACCCGCCACCCGCCTCCGCCTGCTCGCACGAGCCGCGCAGCGCTGAGCCGCCTTTCGTTCGGCTTCTACCGATCGTGCTTGCTCTCGCAAGCGTCGGTCGATAGGTTGACCGGATGGTCCGGATCGGCGTCACGGGTCCGATGGGGTCCGGGAAGTCCACCGTGGCGCGGCGCTTCCTGGAGCACGGCGCCGAGCTGGTCGACGGCGACGCCCTCGGGTGGGAGGTGCTCCGGCTCCCCGAGGTGAAGGAGGCGATCGGGGCCGCGTTCGGCGCGCGCGTGATCGGCCGGGACGGGGAGGTGGACCGGCCGCGGCTCGGACGGATCGTCTTCGCGGACCCGGAGTCCATGGCGAAGCTCAACGCGATCGTGCAGCCCGTGCTCTTGCGGCGCGTGCGGGACGTGCTCGATGGGCGGGGCCGTGGAATCCGGGTGCTCGATGCGGCGATGCTGACGACGTGGAAGCTCGAGCCGGAGTTGGACGGCGTCGTGGAGATCGTGGCATCCGAGGACTCGCGCGTGCGGCGCATCCGCGCCGCGCGCGGGTACGACGACGCCGAGGCGCGGAGCCGGATCCGAGGGCAGAAGCTCCCTCCCGTGAGGGGCGCCCGGCGGCACTGGCTGATCGAGAACGAAGGGGACCGGGCGCGGCTCGTCGCGCGCGCGGACGAGGTGTGGGAGGAGATCGTGAGCCTCGCGACGGCGGACGCGGCGGGGCCCGGGGATTGAGGGGAGGATCGATGGACTGGAGCGCGACCAAGAAGCGGCTCGAGGATGGACGCCAGATCCTGGCGCAGCTCGGGAGTTTTCTTTGACATCGACCAGCGAGAATCGAGAGCCAAAGAGCTGGAGCAGCGCATGGCCGATCCGGGATTCTGGGACGACTCGGAGGGCGCGCGCCGCGTCGTCAACGAGCTGAAGTCCCTTCGCCGCGTCGTCGAGCCGTACCGGTCGCTCCACCGCGAGGTGGACGACGCCGAGGGCATGGCGACGCTCCTCACGGAAGATCCAGACGAGTCGCTCGCCCTCGAGCTCGAGGAGCAGTCGAAGCGGCTCCTGCCCCGGATCCAGGACCTCGAGATCCGGAGCCTGCTCTCGGAGGAGAGCGACGCGAGCGGCGCGATCCTCACGATCCATCCCGGCGCCGGGGGCACCGAGTCCCAGGACTGGGCCGAGATGCTCCTCCGGATGTACCTCCGGTTCGTGGAGCGCCGCGGCTGGTCCGCGGGGGTGCTGGACCGCCAGCCGGGGGACGAGGCGGGCATCAAGGACGCCACGATCCAGATCGACGGCGAGATGGCGTACGGCTATCTCAAGGCCGAGCGCGGCGTGCACCGGCTCGTGCGGATCTCGCCCTATGACGCGCAGAAGCGCCGTCACACCTCGTTCGCGTCCGTGTTCGTCTATCCGCAGGCCGGCGAGGACGTGAAGGTCGACATCAACGAGGGAGATCTCCGCATCGACACCTATCGGGCGAGCGGCGCGGGCGGGCAGCACGTGAACAAGACCGAGTCCGCGGTCCGGATCACGCACCTTCCGACGGGCGTCGTCGTGCAGTGCCAGAACGAGCGGTCCCAGCACCGGAACCGGGACGCCGCGATGAAGATCCTCGCGGCGCGGCTCTACGCGACCCGTCTCGAGGAGGAGAAGGAGAAGCGCGACTCCCTGGGCGGCGGCAAGAAGGACATCGCCTGGGGAAGCCAGATCCGGTCCTACGTCTTCCAACCGTATACGCAGGTCAAGGACCATCGCACGGACGTCGTCGTCACGGACGTGCAGGCCGTCATGGACGGCGCCCTCGACCCGTTCATCGACGCCTATCTTCGATTGCGCAAGGAGAGCCCATGAACCCTCAGATCTTCCGGGAGTACGACATCCGCGGCATCGCCGACCGCGACCTGACCGACGACGTCGTTCGCGCGGTCGGACGCGCCTTCGCGCAGAAGATGGGAGAGCGCGGGAAGCGGCGGATCGCCGTCGGGCGCGACGTGCGCCTCTCGTCTCCGAGGATCCGCGCGGCCGTGATCGAGGGGCTCCGCGATCAGGGGGCGTCCGTGGTGGACGTCGGCGAGGTTCCGACGCCGGCCCTCTACTTCGCGGTGATGCACCTGAAGGCGGACGCGGGGCTGATGGTGACCGGGAGCCACAATCCGATCGAGTACAACGGGCTCAAGCTATCGGAGGGGACGTCCTCGCTCCACGGGCCCGAGATCCAGGATCTCGCGAAGCGCGCGGCGTCCGCCGGGGTCCTCTCCGCGCGCGGCGCGCTCGAGGAGACGTCCGTCGACGAGGCGTATCTCGCGGACCTCACGCCGCGCATCCGGCTCGGCCGGAAGCTCCGCGTGGTGTGCGATCCGGGGAACGGCGCGGCGAGCATCCTCGGCCCGAAGTTCCTGCGCGCGATCGGCTGCGAGGTGGATGCGATCTTCGCGGAGCCCGACGGCCGCTTCCCGAATCATCTCCCGGACCCGACGGTGCCGGCGCTCATGCGCGCGCTCTGCGACCGCGTGCGCGAGACCGGAGCGGACCTCGGCATCGGGTTCGACGGCGACGCGGACCGGGTGGGCGCGGTGGACGAGACGGGGAGGCTCCTCTTCGGCGACGAGCTCCTCGCGCTCTACGCGGGCGAGGTGCTCGAGAAGCGGCCCGGCAGCCCGATCATCTTCGAGGTCAAGTGCTCGCAGGGCCTCGTCGAGTGGGTCGAGCGGAAGGGAGGGAAGCCCGTGATGTGGAAGGCGGGCCATTCCTTGATCAAGGCGAAGATGCGGGAGACGTCCGCGCCGCTGGGCGGAGAGATGTCCGGGCACATGTTCTTCGCGGACGAGTTTCCCGGCTACGACGACGCGCTCTACGGCGCGGGAAGGCTCCTCCGGCTCCTCGCGGCCAACGAGATACCGCTCTCCGCGCGCGTCCGCGAATTGCCGCAGTCGAAGTACGTCTCCACGCCCGAGCTGCGGCTCGATTGCACCGAGTCCGCCAAGTTTGCTATCGTGGACTCCGTTCGCGAGCACTACCGCACCCGGTATCCCGTCATCGACGTGGACGGCGTCCGGGTCCAGTTCGGCGACGGGTGGGGGCTCATCCGGGCTTCCAACACGCAGCCGGTCCTGGTGGTGCGGTTCGAAGCCAGGAGCCAGGAACGGCTTCAGGAGATCTCGCGCGACGTGTACGACGTCCTGGCCCGTTTCCCCGAGGTGACGATCCCCGCGCTCTCGGCCTGAGCGCCGTCGTCTCGCCGCCACGCCGGAAGGGGTGTTCTCTCTGGCTCTCGCGCGTCCCGGCGGCTCGACGCTTCGCGGTCCGGCGCTGTTCCGGCCGGCTCCCGTCGCGTTCCCCGGCGTCCGTCTCTCCGTGGCCGCCATCCTCGCCGCCGCCGCCCTCGCGTGGTCCGCGCCGGCCCTGGCGCAGGACGAATTCCTCCTGAACGACGATCGCGTCGACCGGAACCAGTGGGTTCCGCGCGTCGCGGTGGGCGCGACCGGCGCGCTCGTGGTCGCCTGGATGGACGGGCGGAATGGCGCCCCCGTGGTCGACTTCGACATCTACATGCTCACGCTCCGCGATCCGCAAGGGCTCGGGTCCACGGTGAACCGGCGGCTGAACGACGACGTGTCGGGGACCGCCCAGGCCCTCCCCGACATCGCGGGGAGCCCGGCGGGGACCTTCTTCTGCGTCTGGGAGGACAGCCGCTCGGGGAACCGGGACATCTACGGCGCGGCGCTCGACTCGCTCGGCATCCGGATCACGCCCAATCTGAGGCTCAACGACGACGGGCAGACGTTCGAGCAGCTCACCCCGCAGGTCGTCGCCGTCGGATCGAACCGGTACCTCGCGGTGTGGGGCGACCAGCGGACGACGAAGGGAGAGATCTACGGCGTCTACGTCACGGCCTCGGGCGCGATCCTCAATCCGAACTTCAAGATCAGCGTCGACCCGGTGGCCGCGGGAAGCTACCAGGGGGAGCCCGCGCTCGCGGCGCGCCCGGACGGCTCGGTCCTCGTCGCCTGGCTCGACGGGCGCGAGGGGGGCACCGTCTTCGGCACCACGTTCGACGTGTACGCGCAGCTCCTGGATCCCGGCGGGAATCCGGTCGGCGGAAATTTCAAGCTGAACGGGACCACGACGTTCCAGCGCAACACGTCCGTTGCGGTGGCCGCAGGCTCCGACGGATACGTGGTCGGGTGGATCGACCGTCGCAACGCGGGCGATCCGGGCGACGTGTACGCGCAGCGCGTGCTTCCCGGCGGAGCGCTCCTCGGCGGGAACATCCGCGTGAACGACGACACCCATGGCCGGGACCAGCGCAGCGTGCGCGCGGTCTCCACTCCCTCCGGTGCGCATCTCCTCTGGGAAGACCTGCGCGGAAACCTCGGGCTCGACTCGAACGTGCAGATGGCGCGCGTCGGGTACGACGACCTTCCCGCGGGCCCGAACACGCGCGTGAACGCGCTCGTCCCGGCGAGGCAGGGCACGCCCGGAGGCGCGTGGGACGGCCGTGACGGGATCCTCGCCGTCTGGGAGGACGCCCGGAACGGCGCTCCCGACATCTACGCCATCTCCATCCTGCCGGACGGCACGCGCCGGAACACCGAGACCCAGCTGAACGACGACGCGGCGCCGATGGACCAGCGCCGGCCTCGCATGGGGCGCGGACCGGGTCGCTACGTCGCGACCTGGATCGATCGCCGCTCGGGGACCAACGACCTCTTCGGCCAGTGGCTCACGTCGGCGGGAGGACGCGACGGCGCGAACCATCGGATCACGCGCGACGACTTCGTGAACCGTCCCGTGAGCGCGGAGGGCGCCGTGTCGAGCGCGGGCCCGGCGCTCGTCGCCGTGCACATGGCCGGGAACGGAGACGCCGGAGAGATCCGCGGATTCCGGTACACGACGACCGGCCAGCCGCCGGTGTCCGAGTTCTGGATCTCCGACGACCTCCCGAGCTCGCAGTCCACGCCGTCGGTGACGGCGACCGATGTCGAGTTCGGGGCGGCCTGGATCGACACGCGCGAGGGGAGGCCCCGGGTGTACGGACAGCGCCTCGCGCTCGACGGGGCTCGAATCGGCGTGAATCATCCCGTGCTTCCGGCCGAGCCGGCGAACCCCGTCTACGCGCTCGATCTGGAAGCGGATCCGCTCGGCGGCTACTGGCTCGCGTACGCCGCGGGAGCGTCCGTCAACCAGCGCCTCTGGATCACGCATCTCGACGGAACCCTCGTCGCGGATCGCGCGCCGGTGGAAGTCGCGGCGGGCGAGACGGGCGAGCGGGCGTCGCCGTCCGTCGGCGTCGGGCCGGACGGACGCGTCGAGGTGGTGTGGCTCGGGCGGGGGACGACGGAGTACTCGACGGCGCGCCACCAGGCCTTCGACAAGGACGGCGCGGTGATCGGCCCGCCCCTGGCGGTCGATCCTTCGCTCGCGGACGCCGCCGCCGGACCTTCGATCTCCGTCGCGGGTACCTGGTCGTTCGTCGCGTGGGAAGCGAAGCACGACGGGAACTGGAGCATCTTCCTGCGCGGATTCCAGGACGGCACCGCGCCCTCCACGAGCGTCCTCCGCGTGGATCAGGACGTTCTGGGAGCCGACCAGCTCGACCCGAGCGTGGGCGCCGATGCGGGAGGGAGGCTCGTCGTGATCTGGACCGACGCGCGCTCCACGTCGAGCGGCACCGACATCCTCGGACGCGTCTACTCGTTCGGCCCCACGTCGGTCACCGAGGAAGACCCTCCGGATCCTCCGCCCGTGCCCGAGCCCGCGCCTCCTCCGGCGTCGCTCCGCGTGGGGCCCGCGTGGCCGAATCCCTTCTCGAGCCGCGTGGGGATCGCGCTCGAGGCGCCTCCCCGCGGGCAGAACGTGCGCGTCACCGTCCTCGACGCGAGCGGACGCCGCGTGGCCACGCTCCACGACGGCCCCGTCCCGTCCGGGAGCGCCGTGCTGCGATGGACGGGCGAGGACGTTCGCTCTCGCTCGCTCCCGAGCGGCGTCTACTGGATCGTCGCCGAATCCGAGGGAGAGCGCCGTGCGCTGCGCATCGTCCACCTCCGGTAGCGGGGCTCGCGCCGGCACGGCGCGCCTGCTCGCGGCACTCGCGCTGGCGGGACTCGCGCTCGCGGCGGCGGGGACGACCGCCGTCACGGCGGAAGCCCGGACGGGCGCCTGGGACCCGGCTTCGATCGCGGCCGCGGTGCGCGCCGTCGACGTTCCGTGGGGCCTGCGCGTCCTCGACGCGGACGGGAGCGCGCCGGTCCGCGACGTTTCCGAGCGCGTGCGCGCGCTCACGCGCGCCGGATTCCACGTCGAGGTCGTCGTCGCGCCGCACACGTACTTCGTCCGCGCGGAGGGAAGCGCCGCCCTGCCTCCGGGTTTCGCGGAGAGGACCCCCGCGGCGGCCGCCCCGTCCGCTCCCGACGATCCGGTCGACCCGTTCGGCGCGGCGGGGGACGTCCTCCCGCCGCGCTCACCCCGCTCGAGCACCGAAGCGCGCCGCGAGACGCGGGCTCGCGCGCTCCCCGCCGGCACGCTCGACGGACTCCCGTACGGCGCGGGATGGGAGTCGACGAGCGAGCTCATGGTCGGGAGCGTGGCCGTTCCGATCCTCTTCCCGGAGAGCGACGGCACCGTGGACCCGGACCGGTTCGACTGGACGCCGGCGCTGCGAGATTCCATCGTCCGCTCGGCCGTGCGCGGACTCCTGCGCTGGACCTCGCTCGCCTCGGCCCGCGGCGTGCCGCTCACGTTCGTGATCGAGGTCCATCCTCCGTCCCCGACGCGCTTCGAGCCGATCGACCGGCCCGTGGCCCAGGAGTTCGGCTGGATCGAGGACACGCTGGAGCCGATCGTCGGCTATCAAGGAGACGCCGCGCTCATGGCCTACGAGGTGGCGAACGCGGCTCGCGCGCGGCTCGGAACGCAGTGGGCCGCGCTCATCTTCGGCGTGCAGAACGACACCGACGCGGACGGCGCGTTCCCGGACGGGTTCATCGCCCACGCGCAGCTCGGCGGGCCCTGGTTCGTGGTTCCGGTGAACAACCTGAACACGCAGGCCTCGCTCGACTTCTACATGCAGCACGAGATGGCGCACATGTTCTGGGCGCTGGACGAGTTCCCGGCGAACAACGCGTGGTGGTCCTGCTCGTACCACACCGGGTACTTCAACCAGCCGAACTGGAACTCCGCCGTCCCCGTTCCCCGTTACTGTGGGTGGGACGATCGCTGCGTGATGAAGGGGAACTATCCCGACAGCCTCTGCACGCTCACGGAGCGGCAGGTGGGGTGGGTGAACGAGAACGGGAACTCGATCCTCGACCTCTATGAGACCAGGCCCGCCGTGCGCCCAGACTCGACGCTCTACCGGGTCGCCTCGGGCGGCACGATGCTGGTCCGCGGAGCCGCGGCGGATGTCGCGCACCCGAACCGGAACCCGTTCCTGTTCGGGGAAGGGGACTCGATCACGATCGCGACGATCGACTCCGTGTGGTACCGGATGGACGGAGGTCCGTGGATCTCGGTCGGCGCCGAGGACGGCGCGATGGACGAGGGGAGCGAGCGCTTCGCGATCTCGCTCACGGCGCCCCCCGTCGGGATGCACCGGATGGAGTTCCTCGCGAAGAACTCGAGCGGGTTCACGGGAGTCGCGCCGGACACGCTGCCCGTGTCGGTGTCGGGAGGCGCATTCCACGTACCAAGCGACGGAGCATCAGTCCGGGGGATCTCCGTCAGACCAAATCCAGCTGCCGGCAAGATTCGCCTTTCGTTACGAACCGCTCCGAGTGCGAGAGTCGAGGTGCGAATGTACGACGTATCCGGAAGGCTGATCCAGACGTGGCACCTCCATACCGGAGATTCAGGTGCCTTGGAGTGGGAGTGGGATGGGCAGAGCACCTCGGCGCCTGTTCCATCAGGCGTGTACTACGTGACTGCTCGGACCAGAGATGGGATGTTGACTGCACGTTGCGTGTGGCTTCGCCAAGCCAAGTGAGAGGGCCGCCTCGTTGAGGAGTCGGCCCTCTCATTAGCACGGGCTGGCTATCTCAGGAGGACCATCTTCCTGGCCTCATCGATCCCAGGGCCTACCAGCCGATAGTAGAAGACCCCTGACGGCTGTGGTCGTCCGTTATCGTCAGTCCCATCCCACGTCACCTGATGTCGGCCTGATGGAGTCCACCCTGCCCGGAGTGTTCTCACGACTCGACCGGAGACATCGTAGATGATCATCGTCGTTGTTCCTTCACTCTGCAGCTCATAGGTGATTGCGGTCGTGGGATTGAACGGGTTTGGTTTGTTTTGGTAGAGGCTCCCACGTGGCTGTGGAGACTTGTTGGCGTCGACACCGGTCACAAACTGCCCGCCGCCGGCTGGAACGCGCATTGCATGCACATAAACAATGTCAATGCCCTCACGTTCGTCCTGCCACACTGCCACCGCGCCACCCGTACCGTCGGCGACAAGGTTGGGCCACCTATTGTCTCTGAGTGAATTGCAGATGAGCTTTCCATTGGCGCCCCAAAGTGAGATCCCATCCCGGCTCACGCGTTGTACGTAGATGTCTGAGTCTATAGCGCCGATGCCTTCCCAGATAAGAATTCCGCCCCCAAATGAATCTCCTGTCATCTGCCAACCAGTATACTGACCCCCGCCCGCGAAAACCCCTGCGGCGTTCCATTTGATCGCACCGCTGAAGCTCACGGCTTGCATGTAGAGCCCTGGCCCGACAGCTCGGTTGTCATACCACGCGACTACTGCTCCGCCGAAATTATCGCTAACAATTCGTAAGCCTCCTTGAGTGCCACCGGAGGGGCACAGAGCAACACCGTTCGGACCCCACTGAAAGACACCTGAGGAGTTCACGCGTTGGACGTATGCTTTTCCTGCCAGGATCCAGCATAAGATTGCGCCCCCCGAACCGTCCGCGGTGATCATCATTTCCGTGACTGGTGAGGCTACGATTATGCCTGGCCATCCCCACTGAGGTGTTCCTGCCCCGTTAATGCGCTGCGCTCGGAGACCCGATGTCGTATTCCATAGTGCAATTGCTCCACCACTGCCGTCATTTGCAACCATGGGGCCGCTGCCATTGGAATCGACTCTGATTCCGTTGGACGTCCAGGTCGGGAACCCCGCTCCGTCAATCTTGTGTACGGTTGGCGAGAAGAGGCCAAAGCTGTCCTTTACGCAGCCGATGATGGCGCCGTTTGGCCCATCGGAGACAATCGAAGATGCATATTGATGGCCAACGCCTGTCGCTACAGCTGCGCCGCCTGCTGGCCACCCAGCCATGATGCCACCGCTAGAACTAATTCGCTGCAAATACACATCCCAAGTCGATGCACGATCATCGTGCCACGCAACGTACCCACCCTGCGCACCGTCTGAAACCAGCTTGGGCGAGTTTAGACCTGAAAGAAGAGTGTTGATCGGTACTCCGCCG
>DASTBC010000305.1 GCA_035712245.1 Candidatus Eisenbacteria bacterium | reverse complement strand
CTCGGGGCCGCGCTACTCGGTCCTGGTGCGGTACGCGATCGGAGCCGGCTCGGGCGTTCCGGGAGAAGGCACGCGGGGACTTTCGGGCGGCCGCGGCGCCCCATCCCCCGAAACGGGTCCTCGGGGGGGTCCGTGCTCGCGAGCGCGCGCTTCCTCCTCCTCCGTGGGCACCGCCTCGACGGTCGCCCGGGTGAACCGGGCCAGGAGCCGGTACACCACGGGCACGAGGAGGAGCGTCAGGAAGGTCGAGAAGAGGAGCCCCCCCACCACCGCGATGCCGAGCGGGCGCCGGGACTCGGCGCCCGTGCCCAGCCCGATCGCGAGCGGGAGCACGCCGAAGATCGTGGCGAAGGACGTCATGAGAATCGGCCGGAGCCGGATCTCCGCGGCGTGGATCACCGCCTCGGAGGTCTCCTCGCCGCGAGCGCGCAGCTGGTTCGCGTACTCCACGATGAGGATCGAGTTCTTGGTCACGAGCCCGATGAGCATGATCAGCCCGATCTGGGAGAAGATGTTCATGCTCTGCTGGAACAGGTAGAGCGAGATGAGCGCCCCGACCACGGCGAGCGGCACGGAGAGAAGGATCGTGAGCGGGTGGACGAAGCTCTCGAACTGGGCCGCGAGCACCAGGTAGATGAAGACGACGGCCAGGAGGAAGAGGAGGTAGAGGCTCCCGCTCGACTCCCGGTACTCCTTCGACTGCCCGCTCAGCTCGCGCTTCACCCCCGCGGGGAGCGCGGTGGACGCGACACGGTCCAGATCGCCCAGCGCCTGGCCGAGGCTCACGCCGGGGAACAGGTTCGCCGTGATCGTCGCCGAGCGCTGGCGGTTGTAATGGTTCAGCTCCTTCGGCGCCACCGTCTCCCGGACGTCCACCACGCTCGCGAGCTGGACGAGGCCCGTGCGGCCGCGGAGGTAGATCTCCTCGATCGTGGAGGGCGTGGCTCGCGCGGTTGGACGCATCTGCGCGATGACGTCGTACTGCTTCGTCCCGCGCTTGAACTCGGAGACCACGCGACCTCCCAGGAAGGTCTCGAGCGCCCCCCCGATGTCCGACACCGAGACGCCGAGCTGCGAGGCGCGGTCGCGGTCGATCGAGATGTCGAGCTGGGGCGTGTTGAGCCTGAGGTCCGTGTCCGGGTTGATCATGTACCCGAGCTTCTGGATCTCGCCCATCATGATCCCCACGGACTGGCCGAGGGTCTCGTAGTCCTGCGCCTGGAGCACGTACTCGACCGGAGACGATCCGAAGTCGCCGCCGAGGCTGGGCGGATTGATGACGAACGCGAGCACGCCCGGGATGCCCATGAGCTGCGGGAAGAGCTCCTGGACGATCTCCTGCTGGCTCCGCTCGCGATAGATCGGCACCTGGATCATCGGGAGCACCGGGAGCGGCGTCTTCCGCCACGCTTTCGGCCGGTCGTGCTTCGGCTTGATGTTGAGGAAGAGGAACCCGTTCGTGACGCGCCCCGGTCCGCCGAAGCCGAGCCCCGTCGCGGTGAAGAGGCCGCGCCGCTCCGGGAGCGGCAGGAGGACGGCCTCGACCATGCGCATGTAGCGGTCCGTGTACTCGAGCGTGGCGCCCTCGGGGGCGATGACGATTCCGAATCCGACGCCGCGGTCCTCGATCGGGGCCAGCTCCTTCGGCATGAACAGGAAGGCCAGGACGGCGAGCGCGATGGACACCGCGGAAACTCCGACCACCCACACCGGCCGGCGCATGGCGCCGCGCAGGATCCGGTCGTAGGTGCGGTCGAGGCCCACGAAGAAGGCGTCGAACGAGCGGGACGCCCAGGAATTGCTCGTGCCGTGCAGCGGCCGGAGCATCCTCGAGGTGAGCATCGGGGTCAGCGTGAGCGCGACGAATCCGGAGATGAGCACGGCCACGGCCAGCGTGATCCCGAACTCGTTGAAGAGGCGGCCCACCGAGCCCTGGAGGAACGCGACCGGGACGAACACGGCCACGAGGGAGATCGTCGTCGCGATGATCGCGAACCCGATCTCCTTCGCTCCGTCGTACGCGGCGCGGAGCCTGGACTTCCCCATTTCCATGTGACGGTAGACGTTCTCGAGCACCACGATGGCGTCGTCCACGACGAGCCCGATCGCGAGCACGAGCGCGAGGAGCGTGAGGATGTTGATCGTGAATCCGAGCAGGTACGCGACCGCCAGGGCGCCGATGATGGACACCGGGATCGCGACCGTCGGGATCAGCGTGGCGCGGAAGCTCTTCAGGAACACGAGGATCACGAGCACCACGAGGCACATCGCGATGATGATCGTGTGCGAGACCTCGTCGATCGACTCCTGGATGAAGACCGAGGAGTCGTACGCCACCTCCAGCTTCATCCCCTCGGGAATCAGCGTCTGGAATTCGGGGAGCGCGTTTCGGACGTTCTCCGCGACCTCGAGCGTGCTCGCGCGGTTCTGCTTCACCACGCCGAGCCCGATGGCCTGCTGGCCGTTCCACCGCGCCGCGGTGCGTTCGTCCTCGGGCCCGACCTCGACCTCGGCCACGTCGCCCACGCGGACGATGTCGTCTCCGCGATGGGAGACGACGATGGCCGCGAACTCCTCGGGCGCCGCCAGCTCCCCTCGCGTGCGGACCGGGAACTCGCGCCCCTGTCCCTCCACGCGGCCGCCGGGAATCTCCGCGTTCTCGGTCCGGATCGCCCGCTCGATGTCGAGGGAGGTGACGCCTCGCGACGCCATCCGATGCGGGTCGAGCCACACGCGCATCGCGTAGCGCCGCTCGCCGCCGATGAAGACCGAGCCGACGCCGGGGAGCCTCTGCAAGCGCTCCTTCAGGATCAGCTCGCCGGCCTCGGTCAGGTCGAGCCCGCTGTGGCGATCGCTCGAGAGCGCGATCCAGAAGATCGGCTGCGCGTTCACGTCCACCTTGGCCACGATCGGATCGTCCGCCTCGGCGGGGAGCTCGCCGCGCACGCGCGCGACGCGGTCCCGGACGTCGTTCGCCGCCTGCTCCACCTCGCGGCTCAGCTCGAACTCGATCGTGATGACGGATCCCTGCTCGCGGCTGGACGACGTGATCGTCTTCACCGCCTCCAGGGTGGCGAACTGCTCCTCGAGCACGTCGGTGATCTCGGTCTCCACGACGCTCGGGCTCGCGCCGCGATAGAACGTGGTGACCGAGACGACCGGCGGGTCGATGTCCGGGTACTCGCGCACCGGAAGGCGCGTGAACGCGATCACCCCGAAGAGGATGATCGCGAGGCTCATCACCGTCGCGAAGACGGGCCGCTGGATCGAGATGTCGCTGAGCTTCATGGCCTAGTGCCCGCCTCCGGACGCCCCGCCGCCGCCGGCCGCCTCGGGCTTGCCCGCTTCGGGCGCACCGCCCGCGGCGCCGCCCGCCTGCGCGGCACGCGAGTCGATCGGAATGACCTTCGCCTTGTCGAAGAGCTTCTGATGTCCGGCCCGCACGATGCGGTCCCCTTCCTTCAATCCTTCGGTCACCTCGACCACGTCCGTGAACCGGGTCCCGAGCTTCACCGGAGTGCGCGCGACCGAGCTGTCGGGGCCCACCACGTACACGAACGTCTGCGTTCCCTCAGCGAAGACCGCCTCGCTCGGGATCGTGAGGGCGTTCATCCTCTCGCTCAGGACCGCCGAGACGTTCGCCGACATACCCGGCCGGAAGCGGTTCCCAGGATTGGGCACGCGCGCGATCACCTGGGCGCTCCTCGACGCCTCGTCGAGGACGGGGTCGATCACGTCGATGCGCCCCGTGAGGGCGTACCCCGGAAACGCGGTCGTGCTCACGGAAACCGACGAGCCGCGCCGCAGCTTGCCGAGGTAGCGCTCGGGTACCGAAAACGTGGTCTTGAGCGTGGCAACCTGCGCCAGGTCGGTGATCGGCGTCCCCGCGCGGAGGTACGCGCCGGGGCTCACTCGCCGCGAGCCGACCAGCCCCGAGAAGGGGGCGGTGATCCTGGTCTTGGAGAGGCGAGTTCGCGCCAGTGCGAGGTTCGCCTCGGCCACCTTGAGCTCGGCCGCGGCGTTGTCCAGGTCCTGCGCAGCGCCCGCGCCCTGGCTCACGACCTCCTTCACGCGCTCATACGTGGCCTTCGCCTGGTCTCGCACCGCCGAGGCACGTTCCACCTCGGCACGGAGCATGTCGTCGTCGAGTCGCGCGATGAGGCTCCCCTTGGCGATGGGCTGTCCTTCACGGAATGGAAGACTCACCACCTCGGCGTCGATCTCGGACACCACCGTGATGTAGTCGGCGGCTTCGATGGTCCCGATCGCCTCGAACCTGTCGACCACGCTCTCCTTGCCGACCACCGCGGTCTCCGCGGGCATGGGCGGCATCCCTCCGCCGAACCCGCCTCCGCCCGGTCCGCCCTTGGCGCAGCCGAGCACGGCGAGGGTGACGAGCGCGGCGCCCAGCGTGAGCCGGCGCGCCGGTCCTGCGATGGCGTTCATGGACGTGTCTCTCCTCCGTTCGTGTCAGGAATGCTGCCCGAGGTGAGGAACTTCAGGACGGACGCCGCCTTCGCGGTGCGCACGAGCGCCTGGGAGAAGCGCTGCTGCGCGGTGGCGAGGTCGGTCCCGAGACGAACCAGCTCGAACGCGGTGGTCTGGCCGCTTCGGTACTGGAGCACGCCGATGCGCGCCTGCTCGCGGGACGCGTCGACACCGAGGCGGGCCGCCTCGAGTCGCCGCTCCGCGCGCACGAGCGCGCGGTGCGCCGCGCGGACCTGCTCCTCGATCACGCGGCGCTGCTCTTCGTGGATCTGCGACAGCCGCTCCGCTTCTCCGCGGAGCCGGTCGTACTCGCCCCGCCCCTCGCGAAGCAGGAGCGGGAACGAGAGGCTCACGCCCGCGCTCCACGTGGGAAACTCGCGGCTCGTGGCGTCGGAGAAGGCGTCGCCGAAGCTCTCGTCGATGCCGAGGGTGTCGCTCCGGCCGGTGAGCCCGGTGCCGCCGATCGAGCCCAGCACATCGAGCCTGGGAAGACGGTTCCACCCGGCCCCCTGAACGCGGGCCCGCGCGGCCGCGAGATCACGCTCCCGTGCCGCGAGATCCCGGTTCTGCCGGATCGCGCGGTTCACCACTTCCTGTTCCGGCTCGATCGGAAAGCGCTCGGGAGGGGTGTCCGTCGGATGGAACCTCGCACCCGTCTGGGGCCTTCTGCCGATGACCGACGCGAGCCGGTCCGAGATCCGGTCCAGATCCTCCTCGCGATCCAGCAGGAACTGGCGCTGCTCCGACAGGAAGACCCGGGCGGTCGCGACGTCGACCGGACCCACCAGGCCCGTCCGGGCGCGCAGCTCGGCCTGCCGCTCGAGCGCTTCGGCCTGCTCCACGATGAGCCGCTGCAC
Organism: Candidatus Eisenbacteria bacterium; assembly: GCA_035712245.1. Classification (GTDB taxonomy): domain Bacteria; phylum Eisenbacteria; class RBG-16-71-46; order SZUA-252; family SZUA-252; genus WS-9. Next base: position 25,820 of record DASTBC010000305.1, on the reverse strand, counting down.
GCCGAGATCGCGCTCCGCGGCGTAGAGGTCCCAGTAGGCCTGCTCGACGAGCGCCTCGGCCGCGAACCGCGCGTCATCGAAGCGCGCCACGGCTGCCTCTTCTTCGCGCCTCGCCGCCTTGGATTCGCTGCTCGTGCCCGGGCCGAGCCCACGAAGGAGGGGCTGGCGAACACTCAATCGCCCGTCGGCTCCGTAGGCCGGATCGAAGAGATTGAATTCCGAGTTGCTCGAGGATCGATTGCCGTCGACCGAGGCTTCCAGCTCGGTACCGAAGGGGAGCAGCATGCGGAGCCCCGCGACCCCGGTGGTCGTTTCCTCGCGCAGGACATCCGCACCCTGAAACACGTTCGCCGTTCGGATCTCCCGGTCCGACCTGAGAATGTCCGCGAAGAGCTCGGGATCGAACGCACCGTGCTCGCGACGCAGCGTTCCGCGCGCGGAGGCGAGCTCAGCCGCCGCACGCCTCGCGAGCGTCGAGCCGCCCTCGAGCGCCAGGCGGATCGCTTCGTCCAGGGAGAGCGGCTCTCCCGCGATCTCCTGCAGCATGACCGCGAGCGCGCTGTCCATTCCGGCTTGCGTGGGAGCGTTCATGAATTGCGGCACCGGCGTCGCCGCGGGCGCGGTGGTGTCCGGACTCGCGCCCGTCTGGGCGAGAGCGCGGACCGCGATCAGAAGAGACATCATGAGGACGGCCGTCCCGGCCGCCAGGAACGGGAGGAGGGTCCTGCGCGGCCGCACGGCCACTCGCTCCATGTACTCGGGTTGGGTTGTCCTGGTTCGTGACACTCGTTCCCCCGGCCTCCTCTTCGCGTACGGTTCACGCCGCCCCGGCGGTTTCAAGCCGCCGGCTTCGATTCCCTCGGAACGACCTTGAGATGGAGCCGCTCCACACCCCGCAGCACGCTCAACGAGGACTCCACGCCCACTTCCTTGTCGGTGAGGAGCGCCTGGAGGTCGTCGATGCCCCGCACCGGGCTCTCACCAAACGCGACGATCACGTCCCCCGCCAACAGACCGGCACGTTGCGCGGGGCTGTCCGGCTCGACATGTTCCACCCGCACCCCGCTCTCGACGGGGAGCCTGTGGAACCGCGCGAGGCGCCGGGCCACGGGAACGCTCTGCCCGGCGAGCCCGATGGCGCTCCGGCGGACCCTACCCTCCCGTATCAGCTGTGCTGCCACGAGCTTGACTGTATTGATGGCGATTGCGAAGCAGATGCCCTGCGCGGGCATGATCATCGCCGAGTTTACCCCGACGACCTCCCCGCGTGTGGTGACAAGTGGGCCCCCCGAGTTGCCCGGATTGAGGGCGGCGTCGGTCTGGATCACGTTGTCGATCAGGCGTCCGGAGCGCGAGCGAAGGGATCTCCCGAGCGCGCTCACGACTCCGGCGGTGACGGTCGCCTGGAATCCATAGGGATTGCCGATCGCCACGACGACCTGCCCCACGCAGAGATCGCGCGAGTCGCCGAGCGACGCGGGAACGAGCTGGGGAGCGGTGATGCGGATCACGGCGAGGTCGGTCTCGGGATCGTCCCCGACGAGGTCGGCCTTGTATCGCAACCCCTCGGGGAACGCCACCCAGATGTCTCCGGCGCCGTGGATGACGTGGCTGTTCGTGAGGATGAAGCCATCCGGGGTGAAGACGAATCCGGATCCGGACCCGCCCGGGGCCATGCGGGGATCGATCTGGACGGGTTGTCCGGGGGTGGGCTCGGGCGGGTGGACCTCGATCGAGACCACGGCCGGACCCACCGCCTCCACCGCGTCGATGACGGCTCGCGAGTAGGCGTCGAGAAGGTCTTCGGAGCCTGGTTCCGCCGGTAGCTCGGGAAGGGACTGGGCCGGCTCTTGCGGTATCATGCAAAGGCTTCAGATGCAGGCCGGTCGGGGCGGATGCGCGTATCTGCAGGAAGCGACGCCATTTCACAATTTTGTAACCCGCGAACGGGACGGGCAAGGGGTGAGTGCATGAGCGCGGATGCGCGGCGCGATTACGAAATCGAGGTCAGTCGTCGAGGCGCGCTCTCGTGCTGGAGCCTGGGCCAGGGCAAGAGTCCCCGCGGCGTCGGGATCCTCCACGGGCTCGGCGACCACGCGCGCCGGTACGGCCATGTCGGAGTCGCGTTCGGGGCGCGAGGCTTCGCGGTCCAGGCGCTCGACTTGCCGGGACACGGCAAGTCCTACGGAAAGCGGGGCCACGTCCTCTCCTGGGCCGACTACCGGGCCGCGACCACCGCCTGGATGGACCGGGCGCGCGCCGAGGATCCGGATCGCCGCTGGACCCTTCTCGGACAGAGCATGGGGAGCTTCGTGGCGCTCGACTGGGCGCTCGAGAATCCCGGCCGCGTGGATCGCCTGATCCTCTGCGCGCCTCCCTTCCAGCTCGGATTCCGTCCCTCGATGATCAAGGTCAAGGCGGCCCAGGCGCTCGTCCGGTTCTGGCCGGGATTCTCACAGGGGAACATGATCCTCCCCTCCATGCTCTCGCACGATCAGGCCGTGATCCGGGAACACATGGAGGATCCGCTCGTCCACTACCGCATCTCGGCGCGGCTCTTCTTCGAGTTCCAGATGATGCGAACGTCGCTCCAGCGCCGCGCGCCGGAGCTTCGCGTTCCCACGCTCATCCTCCACGGGGGCGACGATCCGGTGGCGCTCGCGAGCGGGAGCGAGCGATGGGCGAAGCTCGCTCCGCCAGGCCTGGTGGATGTGCGGCTCTACCCCGGGCTCTACCACGAGGTGCTGAACGAGCTCGAGCGCGACGACATCATCGCCGCGATGATCGACTGGCTCGAGAGTCCGGCGCCGGCCGCAGGAGCATCGAGACCGCTTCCCTCCAGCCGCTGACCATCCGCTCGCGCGCCGCGCGCGCGAGCGCGGGCTTGAAGACCTGCACGTGCTCGGAGGCGCCCGGAATCGCCCCTCCCTTCTCCCACATCCCGATCCCGATCCCCGCGAGGTACCCCGCGCCGAGCGCGGTGAGCTCGACGTGCTCGGGGCGCTCGATCGGGATGCCGAGGATGTCGGCCTGGAACTGCATCAGGAAGTCGTTCTTCGTCGCGCCTCCGTCCACGCGAAGCGCGCGGGGCCGCGTGCGGGTTTCCTTCGCCATCACGTCCACCACGTCGAGCGTCTGGTACGCGATGGATTCGAGCGCGGCGCGCGCGAGATGCGCGCGGGTCACGCCGCGCGTGAGCCCGGACCAGATTCCCCTCGCGTCGGCCCTCCAGTGGGGCGCGCCGAGGCCCGTGAACGCCGGAACGAGGTAGGTCCCTCCGGCATCGGAAACGGATCGCGCGAGCGCTTCGGAGTCGGCGGCCGAGTCGATCACGTGGAGTCCATCGCGGAGCCACTGGATCGCCGCGCCCGCCACGAACACGCTCCCTTCGAGCGCGTACGCCGCCTCGCCGCGCGGGCCGCACGCGAGGGTCGTCAGGAGCCCGGCACGCGACGCGACCGGCTTCGCACCGGTGTGGAGCATGAGGAAGCAGCCGGTGCCATAGGTATTCTTGAGTCCCCCCGCCACCACCCGGCCGTGGCCGAAGAGCGCGGCTTGCTGATCGCCCGCGATCCCGCGAATCGGGATCCCGTCCTCGAGCCCCGGAACGTCGCGCGTCTCTCCGAACTCGGAGACGGAAGGGAGCGCCCTGGGGAGCATCGCCGGCGGAACGTGGAAGAGCGAAAGGAGCGCGTCGCTCCACGACCGCTTGCCGATGTCGAAGAGCATCGTTCGGCTCGCGTTCGTGAAGTCGGTCGCGTGGACGGCTCCCGCGGTGAGCTTCCAGAGGAGCCAGGTGTCGACGTTGCCGAACACGAGATCGCCCCGGCGCGCGCGCTCCTTCGCGCCGGGCGTCTTGTCGAGCATCCATTCGAGCTTGGTCGCGGAGAAGTAGGGATCGATCTCGAGGCCGGTGAGGCGCCGGATCTCGCGCCGGCGGTTCGCGCGCCGGAGCGCCTCGCATCGCGGCGCGGTGCGCCGGTCCTGCCACACGATCGCGGGCGCGATCGGGCGCGACGTGAACCGGTCCCACACGAGCGTCGTCTCGCGCTGGTTCGTGATGCCGATGCCGGCGATCCCCACGCCGCCGGAAGGATCGCTCCCGATGGCCGCCTTCACGGCCTGGACCACCGAGTCCCAGATCTCCTCTCCGTCGTGCTCCACCCAGCCGGGCTGCGGGAAGTGCTGCGGCAGCTCGGCGTAGCCGCGCCCCGTGACGGCTCCCTCCTCGTCGATGAGGAGCGCGGTCGTTCCGGTCGTTCCCTGATCGATCGCGAGCACCCGAAGCTTCGTTCGGCTCACCGCATCGCCTCCTCGATCCTCCGCTCCTCGTCCTCGAGCGGCTCCACCACCCGGCGGATCTCCTCCTGCCGGCGCGATTCGCTCCACTCCAGCTCCGCCGTCATCCATCGGGCAACGGGCTCGGCGGCGGCGCGGATCGCGCGCGCGTCCAGCCAGAGGCGCGTGCGGCGGAGGAGCACGTCCTCGAGCCGGCGGGCCTTCTCCTCGCGGACGGCGAACGCCACGTCCGCTTCTCCGACACTGAGGCCAGGCTGCGCCGTGAACCGTTCGCGCCGCGTCGATCGGAGCTCCTCGACGCTCCGTTCCCGGTCCGGGGCGACCGGAGTGGTTGCGGTGCGGCACGGACCCGCTCGCTTCTCGAGGCGCTCCGCCACGAGATCGGTCACGCGCTCCGCGAGGCTCCGATGCGTCGTGTACTTGCCCCCGACCAGGGTGATCAGCGTGCCGTCGGCGAGGATGCGGTGCTCCCTCGGATTGGCCCACGGGACGACACCCTTCCCGCGAAGGAGCGATCGCAGCCCCGCGAACGCCCGAACCGGGCGAACGCCTTCCACGAGCTCCGGCAACGCGTGCCGGGTCTCCTCGAGAAGATAGCGAATGTCCTCCGCCGGAGGCGCGATCCGCTCCGGGGCCGTGGCGTCGTCCACGTCGGTCGTCCCGAGAAGCGCGTGCTCGCCCCAGGGGACCGCGAAGAAGACGCGGCCGTCGCGGCGCGCGCTGAGGAGGTGCGCCTGGCGGAGGCCGCGCGCGGGAACGACGACGTGCGTGCCTCGCGTCGTCCGGACGGCAGGCGGGAGCGGTCCGGGTTCCGCGGCCATCCCCCGCACCTCGTCCGCCCAGGGACCCGCGGCGTTGACCACCACGCGCGCCGTCGCTTCGGAGACGGACTCCTCGATCTGGTCACGAAGCCTCGCCCGCCACGTTCCGTCCACGTTCGAGAGCTTCGTCACGCGCGTGTACGTCCGGATGTCGGCTCCCGCGCGAGCCGCGTCGGTCGCGATCGCCACGCAGAGCCGCGCGTCCTCCATCTGCGCATCCCAGTACGTCGACGCGCCCAGCAGGTCCTTGGGATCGAGGCCCGGCTCCCGCGCGATGGCCTCGTCCGGCGTGAGGTGATGGTGCTCCCGCAGCGGCCGCGCGGCGGCGCTTCCGCCCCGTGCGAGGGTGGCGTACAGGCGGATTCCGACCTCGACGATGAAGGGCGAGCGGCCCGAGCCGCGATAGTGGGGGATCAGAAACGGGATCGGCCGGACGAACCTTGGCGCGGTCTCGAGAAGGATGGCGCGCTCGCGAAGCGATTCGCGCACGAGCGAGAACTGCCCGTTCTCGAGATAGCGAATCCCCCCGTGCACGAGCTTCGACGTGCGGCTGCTCGTACCCGAGGCCAGGTCCCCCGCCTCGGCGAGGAGCACGTAGAGGCCGCGCAGCGCCGCGTCGCGCGCCACCGCCACACCGTGAATCCCCCCTCCCACGACCAGGACGTCGTAGATCTCGGCCCCCTCCGTGGACCTCGCGCGCTTCGGTCGGCGCAGTCTAGGCCACGAATCCCCGCGCCGCCACCGCGTTCGGTGATATCCTGCGTCATCGCATGAACACCCTTCGAGGACGGTGGGCCCTGGTGACCGGAGCCACGAGCGGCTTCGGCGAAGCGATCGCGCACGCGCTGGCGCGCTCGGGCGCTTCCGTGGCGATCACCGGCCGGCGCGGGCAGCGTCTCGCGAACGTGGCCCAGGAGATCCGTTCCAGGCACGACGTCGCCGTCTCGCCGCTCGTCTTCGACGTCCGGGATCGAGCGGCGGTAAGCCACGTCTTGTCCGGCCAGGAGGAGCTCCTCTCCCATCTCGACATCGTGGTGAACAACGCGGGGCTCGCGCTCGCCCTGGACCCGGTCTCGACCGGCGATCCCGACGACTGGGACCAGATGATCGACACGAACGTGAAGGGGCTTCTCTACGTCACCCGCGCGATCCTGCCCGGCATGGTCGAGCGCGGGCGCGGCCACGTGGTCAATATCGGCTCCGTCGCGGGGCACCTGGTCTACCCGGGCGGCGCGGTCTACTCGGCCACGAAGTTCGCTGTTCGAGCCATCTCGGACGCGCTCCGGCACGATCTGCTGGGAACCGGGGTCCGGGTCACGAACGTCGAACCGGGTCTCGCGGAAACCGAGTTCAGCCTCGTGCGGTTCAAAGGGGACGCGGCCAAGGCAAAAGCGGTCTATGAAGGCACGGAGCCCCTCCGGGGAGAGGACGTCGCGGACGCCGTGCTCTGGGCCGTGACGCGCCCCCAGCACGTCAACGTGCAGTCGATCTTGCTCATGCCCACCGACCAGGCGGGCGCCGGCACCGGCGCCCTCCATCGGAGGACGAGAAAGGAACACGCGTGAACCGGCGATCCCGAGCGTTCCCGTCTCCCCCGTGCGCCATCGCGGTCGCCGTCGCTCTCGTGCTCGCGGGCTTCCTGCTCGCGCCGGAGGCTCGATCCGACCATCCGGGGCTCGCGTTCGCGAAGCGAGGATCGGGCGAGCCCACACTGGTTCTGATCCACGGGCTCGGCATGGATCGAAGCGCCTGGGACCGCGTCGCGCCGGCTCTCGAGGCCCGCCACAAGGTGATCACGGTCGAGCTGCCCGGCCATGGAGCCAGCCCGCCGCTCACGAACGTGTCGGTGCGGACCGTCGCGGAGGAGCTGGACCGGACGCTCCGGCGCGAGAAGGTGAAGAATCCGGTGCTCGTCGGGCAATCCTACGGAGGGCTCGTGGCGCTGGCCTCGGCGGCCGCGAACCCGGGCCGGGTGCGAGGCGTGATCTCGATCGACCTGGCGACGTACGTCGAGGTGGATTCCGAGCGAGTGGCCAACCTCGTCGATCTCATCGAGAAGCGTTATCCGCTCTTCATTCGCGGCGTCTTCCCGCCCATGGTTCGCGACTCGACGCAGGTCGACAGCGTGATCGAGAAGGCGAATCGCGTTCCTCGCGAGACGATGGCCGCCTACTTCCGGGATGCCTGGAGCACCGACCTGAGACCGCGAGTCCGGGGTCTCAAGACCCCCGTGCTCCTGATCGCCACCGACACCACCTGGCCGGTCAGCGAGTCGTGGGACTCGGCGCGGAAGCGCCTCGGTTACGAGACCGCGGGGCCGGTCACCGCGCGCCGGATCTCCGGCTCGGGCCACATGGTCCCGCTGGACCGGCCGGATACGCTGGCGGTCGCGATCCTCGAGTTCACGTCCACGCTGAAGAAGTAACCCTGCCCGGCACGGGACGCTGCCGGCGTCAGCCTTTCCGCTGCAGCACGTGGTAGAGATTCCCGTACTCCCCCGTGCGCTCCACTTCCATTGGAAACGGATCGAACCGGTCGTGGTAGACCGACACGAGCTCGAACGGGCTTCGCGCGACGAGCCGGTCCACGTCCTTCTGCGTCCAGAGCCGGAGCACGTGGTCCTCCTCGAGGACGAGGCGCTCCTTGCCGCGCCGCGCCGTGATGCGCGCGTGCTGGTGGGAGCGGCGATGTCGCAGGTCCTCCCGCTCCACGCTCCAGGTGATCGTGGTATGGAGATCGCCGTCCCTGTTCCCCCAGGGTCCGAACGTCGCGAGCTCGGGAGGCTCCCCCGCGTAGCTCAACTGGACGACGTAGACGCCGCCGGGACGCAGCGCTTCCCCCATGCAGTCGAGGTGCGCGAGCAGCGGTTCGTCCTCGAGCAGGTACCCGATCGAGTTGACGAGATTCAAGGCCGCGTCGAATTTCCCGCGCGGCCGGAAGGTGGCCATCTCCCCGCGATGCACGCGGCCGCCGTACCTGGCGAGCCGCTTCGATGCGAAGGAGACCATCTCGGGACTCAGATCGTACCCGACGACGTCGTACCCGCGCTTCGCGAGCGCTTCGAGGAGCCGTCCCGTGCCGCACGCGGGTTCGAGAATGCGCTTCACCGGGCCGGGCACGTGCACCGACCAGCAGGATTCCAGGAAGTCGAGCTCCAGCTCGAGGTCCCAGCCGAAGGCGACGTCGTACAGCTCGGGGCTCCTGTAGAGCGTGGGGGCGCCGGTCATGAAACGAGGCTGCCCGATGGGACAGCCTCAGGGGAAGAGCCTTTGTCAGGAGCGGTCAGGCCCGTCGGCGCCCGCGCGCGGTGGAATTCATGGCGAGAAGACCGGCACCCGCTGGTCAAGCCGTGGGCTCCCACGAACGCGAACGGGGCGGTGCCGGTTGGCACCGCCCCGCCGTTGCGGAATTGTCCGTGGTTCTTACAGGCGTTTACGCCTTACGGACGTTCGCGGCCTGGAGGCCCTTCGGACCACGGACGATGTCGAACTCGAGACGCTCGCCTTCCGCCAGCGTCTTGAAGCCATCGCCCTGGATCGCGGAGTAGTGGACGAACACGTCCTCGCCACCCTCCTGCTGGATGAATCCAAAGCCCTTCGCCTCGTTGAACCACTTCACGGTTCCACTTGCCACTCTGCTGCTCCTTCTAAGACGGGGTACGACCCCCAACCAGCCGCCCGAGGGCGGCACTTCCCGGCCACCGCGGCCGGGTTTTCCAGGCACGTACGGCCCGGATACAAAACGAGCCGCAGGCGAATTCTCCTGCGGCACCAGTCACTCGAGAGTGCTTCTGTCACTACCGTCAGGCAACGTCGAGAGTATCGGCGATTTCGGGAGCGTTGTAAAGCGAAATTTTGGAATCGCTCCCGCGATGGTAGCCTAAGGCGGTCATGGACGACCCGACTCAGGAACACCCCGCCGGCTCGGAACCGGAGACCGTCCGCGCTCCCGAGCCACCCCCTCCACCTTCTCTCCTTGAGATGCCGCTCGCGGCTCTCGGACTCAAGATCGCGGATTCCCCGGTCGAACCTTTCCTGGATCGCCTCGTGCGGGAGATCCGGGACGCCGGGCTCCGCCGGTGGGTGCCTCGGTTCTATCTCACCGACGAATGGGGATGCCCGTCGGGCCATCCGATCATCGGCATTCCCTTCTATCTCGCGGACAAGAGGCTGATGCGGATCGAGCGCGAGCGGAACGATCTGGAGACGCCGCGCGAGATCATGATGTACCTGCGTCACGAGGCGGGACACGCGATCAACTACGCCTATCGGCTCTACCAGACGGCGGAATGGCGTGATACGTTCGGCCCGTTCCGGAGACGCTATCGCGACGAGTACCGGCCGGTTCCGTTCAGCCGCGAGTTCGTGCGGCACCTGTCGGGATGGTACGCGCAGAAGCACCCGGACGAGGACTTCGCCGAAACCTTCGCGGTGTGGATGACGCCGGAGCTCCCGTGGCGTGAGCGCTACGAGGGGTGGCCCGCGCTCCGGAAGCTCGAGTACGTGGACCGCACGATGAAGGCGATCGCGGATCGCGATCCGGTCGTGCGGCGCGGGCGGCCGGACATCACGGTCGAGGACATGGAAGGCTCGGTCGGCGAGATCTTCGCCGAGTCGTCGGCGCGGAACCGCGCGGCGATGGAGCTGAACCCCGACGACGAGCTGGTCGAGATCTTCCTTCCCAAGGGGACGCGGAGGAAGCCTACGCGTCCCGCCTGGGAGATCGTCGAGCAGCATCGCGTGAAGCTCGTGGACAAGATCTCGCACTGGACGGGCGTGCGGCGCCCCCTGGTGCGCGACATGGTCGATTCCATCGTGGAGGCGTGCCGCGCCCGAGGGTACCTGGGCCTCAAGGGGCGCGAGAGCGACTACCTGGTGGCGTTGACCGCGTACGGAACCGCGCTCGCGATGAACTACATGACGCGAGGCAAGTTCCGAAACGTCTGAGGCGACGGGGACCCGCATGAAGATCTGCATTCTCTACGACGCCTGGCACGAGCTGGAGGAGGACACCCCCGAGCCGCCTCCTCCGCCCACGCCCAAGAAGGCGAAGAAGCGCATCGACAGGCCCGACCGCGAGGAGATCGCGGAAGCGCTGACGAAGCGCGGCCACGAGGTCTCGACCCACTGCCTCGACGGCCGCACGCGGAGCCTCAAGGCCGTCGCCGGTCTCGAATGCGACCTCGTCTTCAACCTCACCGAATCCTACGCCGGCGACGACACCAAGGACGTGAACCTCGCCGCCTACCTCGATCTCCTGGGCCTGCCGTACACCGGCTCCGGTCCCACGGGACTTCTCCTCGCGCAGGACAAGGCGGTCGCGAAGCGGCTCTTCTCGTTCCACGGGCTCGGGACGCCCCACTTCGCGACGATGTACCAGGGGCGCCTCCACTGGTCGGACGACATCCACTTCCCCGTCATCGTGAAGCCGAAGCGGGAGGACGGATCGATCGGAATCGAGTTCAGCGCGGTCGTCGGCTCCATCAAGGAGCTGATGGAGCGGATCGACGCCCTCCACGCGGATCTCGACTCGCCGGTGCTCGTGGAGGAGTACATCGAGGGCCGGGAGCTGTACGTCGCGGTGCTCGGGAACGAGACGCCGACCGCGCTTCCGGTGGTCGAGCTGAACCTCTCGGATCTTCCGGAGGGGACGCCGAAGATCGCCGGGACCGAGGTGAAATGGGAGCGCGGCACCGACGCCTACAAGAAGACGAAGCTCCGGATCCCCGAGGACCTCAAGGAGGACACGGTGGCCGAGCTCCAGGACGTCGCGGTCCGAGCGTATCGGGCCCTCGAGATCCGCGATTACGGCCGCGTGGACCTGAGACTCACTCCGGAGGGGAAGATCTACATCCTCGAGGTGAACCCGAATCCCTGGCTCCACACCACGGCCGAGTTCGCGCTCGCCGCGAAGCAGTCCGGGCGGGACTACCCCACCCTGATCGAAGAGATCGTGAACGTCGCCGTCGCCCGGTATCGCGGGCGGGCGCTCCCCGTCCGCTCCTGACCGGGACAGCCTCCCGTCCCGGGAACCCCTCGGTCTCTCCGCATCTAGGCCCTCCAGCGGGCCGGTACCGTAGCTTCAACCCTATGCGCCGCAGGAGCATCCAACTCCTTGACAGGACCTCCGCTTTCGCGGAACATCGGTAGCTCTAATTCCGTACACCACAACGGAGTCGGCCGTTTTTTTCACGTCCCCCGCAACTCATCTCGCCTCGAGAGGAGAATCCGGAATGCACACGCCGTCCTCGTTCCGCCGAACGTCCACGCGCCTTCGAGCCCTCGTCCCCGTCCTGATGGCGGCTCTGGTCGTGGGAGCCCTCGCCGCGCCGGTCCAGGCCGGCGTCAAGCCGCCCCAGGTCAAGCTCGACTACGAGAAGTACACCCTCCCGAACGGGCTCGAGGTCATTCTCCGCGAGGATCACCGCCTCCCCATCGTGGCGGTCAACACCTGGTACCACGTCGGGCCCCAGAACGAGGCGGCCGGGCGCACCGGCTTCGCCCATCTGTTCGAGCACATGATGTTCCAGGCCTCGGGCCACGTGGGCGAGGACCAGTACTGGAAGCACCTGGAAGGCGCGGGCGCGTCGTTCATCAACGGCACCACCGACTTCGACCGCACCAACTACATGCAGGACGTCCCGTCGAACCAGCTCGAGCTGGCGCTCTGGCTCGAGAGCGACCGAATGGGGTTCCTCCTCGACCGCGTCGACGCGGTCTCGCTCGCGAACCAGCAGGACGTGGTCCGGAACGAGCGGCGTCAGGGCGTCGAGAGCCCGCCCTACAACCTCGTCGAGGAAGAGATGTGGCACATGATCTTCCCGAAGGAGCATCCGTACTACGCGTACGTGATCGGCTCGCACGAGGACATCCAGGCCGCGAAGCTCGACGACGTGAAGGACTTCTTCCGCCGCTACTACGCTCCCAACAACGCGAGCCTCACGATCGTCGGCGACATCAACAAGGCCGAGGTCAAGAAGCTGGTCGAGAAGTACTACGGCTCGATCCCGCGCGGGGAGCCGGTCCCGGCGGTCACCGCCACGACGCCCCCGATCACGTCGGAGCGCCGGGCCGTGTTCACGGACAAGATCACGCTCCCTCGCGTCTACATGGCCTGGCTCACCGCGCCGATCTTCAAGCCCGGTGATGCCGAGGCCGGGATCGCGGCGAACATCCTGGGCGGAGGCAAGGCGAGCCGGCTCTACAAGACGCTCGTCTACGAGAAGCAGATCTGCCAGGACGTGAACGTGCAGCAGCAGTCCTATTCGCTGGCGTCCGTCTTCCAGATCACCGCGACCGTGAAACCCGGAAAGACCGTCGAGGAGGTCGAGAAGACGATCGAGGAGGAGCTGACGAAGTTCGCGCAGGCCGGTCCGACCGAGGCGGAGGTCGCCGCCGCGCAGAACTCGATCTACTCCGGCACGGTGACGAGCCTCGAGAACTTCGGCGGCTTCTCCGGCATCGCCGACCGGCTCAACATGTACAACCACCATCACAAGGATCCCGGGTACCTCAACAAGGACCTCGCCCGGTGGGCGTCGGTGACGCCCGAGGGTGTGAAGAAGTTCGCCGCGGAGTCGCTCCGGAAGGACGCGCGGGTCATCGTGCACGCGGTGCCCGGCGAGAAGAAGCTCCCGCCGGATCCGGCGGCTCCGGCCAAGCCGGAGAAGACGGAGCAGGCCAAGGTGGAGCCCAAGGAACCGTGGAGGAACACCGTTCCGGCCGCCGGCCCGGCGCCGAAGGCGCAGCTCCCGACGCCGAAGCGCTTCGCCCTTCCGAACGGCCTCTCGGTCTACCTGGTCGAGTCCAAGCACCTCCCGCTCGTCTCGGCCAACCTCGTGTTCCGCTCGGGGAGCGGCGCGGACCCGAACGACCTCCCCGGCCTCGCGGGCTTCACCTCCTCGATGCTGGACGAGGGGACGGCCAAGCGCGACGCGCTCCAGATCGCGAACGAGATCCACGCGCTCGGAGCGGCCCTGAGCACGGGCACCCAGCCGGACGGCAGCAACGCGAGCGTCCGCTCGCTCAAGCAGAACGCTCCCGCCGCGTTCTCGATCCTCTCGGACGTGGTGCTGAACCCGGCGTTCCCCGAGAAGGAGATCGAGCGCATCCGGAACGACCGCATGACGGCGCTCATGCAGCAGCGCGACCAGCCGTGGCCCACCGCGGTGCGCGTCATGAACGCCTCCCTGTTCGGCCCGACGCACTCCTACGGCCATCACCAGCTCGGCAGCGAGGAGGCGATCAAGAAGACGACGAAGGCCGACCTCGAGCGCTTCTACAAGTCGGCGTTCGGGCCCAAGAACGCGGCCCTCATCCTGGTGGGCGACCTCACCGAGGCCGAGGCCCGGAAGCTCGCGACGGACACCTTCGGGACCTGGAAGGGTGACGCGGTCGCGGCTCCGATTCCGCCCGCCGGCACGACGGTCGCCTCGCGGGTCGTGATCGTGGACAAGCCGCAGTCGAACCAGACCACGCTCCTCGCCGGACAGATGGGGGTGAAGCGGTCCGACCCGGACTACGAGAAGCTGGACCTCATGAACACGGTCCTGGGCGGGCTCTTCTCGAGCCGCATCAACCTGAACCTCCGCGAGGACAAGGGCTACAGCTACGGAGCCTTCTCGTTCGTGGGCCAGAACCGGGGCGTGGGTCCGCTCATGGCGGGCGCCTCGGTGCGCGCGGACGTGACGGGAGCCTCGATCCAGGAGATCCTGGCGGAAATCACGAAGATCAAGGATTCGGGCGTCACGCCCGAGGAGCTCAAGATGGCGAAGGAGTCGATGACGCGGTCGCTCCCCGCCAACTTCGAGACGACCTCCTCGACCGCTGGAACGATCGCCCAGATCTACATGTACGATCTCCCGATCGACTACTTCCAGACGCTGCCGTCGCGGATCGATGCGATGCAGGCGTCCGACGTGCTCGGGGTGGCCAAGAAGCACCTCGTTCCGGAGCGCATGGTCGTCGTGGCCGTGGGCGACCGGAGCGTCATCGAATCGCAGATCACGAAGCTGAACCTCGGCGCGATCGCCTACCGCGACGCGGATGGCAAGGAAATGACCGGCGGGACGGCAGCGGCGCCGACGACGCCGAACTGAGCGGCTCGTAACCGGCGGAACGCAAGGAGGGCGGTCCCTCGCGAGAGGGGCCGCCCTCGTACCATGTCTGCACTCGCCTGAGCCCGTGGGTCACCCGGGCCGGTCCGCCCGTCACACTATTCCGAATCCCCCGCGGGCCCGCCCGACGGAAGGGTGATGCCCCCGCGCCTCGACAGGTAGTCCTCCACGAAGAGAAGTCCGTTCTCCCCGGCCCGGCGCACGATGCTGAGCAGGGTCTCCATGCTCGCAACCTCTTCCAGCTGCTCGTTCACGAACCACTGCAGAAAATTGCTCGTGAGATGGTCCTTGTCGCTGATGGCGAGGTCCACGAGGTCGTTGATCTGCCGGGTCACCGTCAGCTCCCACTCCAGGGACAGCTTCACGGCTTCTTCGGCCGTCTGGAACTCCGACTTCGGCGCGGGAATCGCCGGAAGGCGAACCCTGGCACCGGCATCGACGAGGAAGTTCACGAACCTCATGGCATGACTCCGCTCTTCCATCGCCTGCTTGTGAAAATGGGCGGACAGCCCCGGCAGGCTCTCGGCGCCGAAGTGCGCGCCGATCGACACATACTGGAGGAATGCGCCGAATTCGTTCCCGATCTGAGCATTGATGGCCGCGGCCATTCGATCGCTGATCAGCATGAGATCTCCCGTGGAGGGTTCGTTGGCACACGTGCCCCTCGGGACACGTTCTGGAGGCTTCGTATTTCTGAGGCAGGAACGTTCCTGTGTCAAGAGCACGCGCCAGGGTTCCCTTCCGCAACAGTCCCGAACGTACATACGTTTTACCTTCGCGTGTGCAGGAACGTACGACCTACCGCGCGCCGTGGAATCCTCGCACGACGGGTGCACGACTTGCGCGAGGCTCGCGAGAGGGCATAGCGCTTGCTGCAACTTGGAACTCCCGTCACTCGACGGACATTAGCGAGCAGTACCGAACGACAACGTACAACCGGAGCGAAGCGCCCCATGGAAACGATTCGCGAAGCAATGGCCGTTGCGGAACCGGAATCGGACGTGCGCGCTGGCGCGAACGGTCCATCCTCGCCATCGACGACGGATCCCGCGGCATCGGAGGGGGACCTCGCGCTCCAGATCCGCATGACCGCATCGAGCCTGGCCGGGATCGCTCTGATTCACCGGAATCCCGATATCGAATCCTCGCGCTGAGCCACGCGTCCACGACGCATGCCATGGAGGGCCGACGGATGAACGAGACCGAGAGCATCGACAACGCGATTGGACAGGTGGAACGGCTGTACCGATCCGTCACGGGTCGCGACGCGCCTCCGATCCAGGAACAGCAGCCCTACGCGGTGATCCCGCCGGAAAAGGTCCCCGAAGAGCATATTCAGGAGCAGGTCGACCGTCTGGTCGAGACCCTGATGGATTTCTCGGGACAGTCGGCGCTCGCGGTGTGGAAACCCCCGATCTCCATCTGGGAAGGAAGGGGCGAGGTCGTGATCACGATGGATCTTCCCGGCGTGACGCGTGACGGGGTCCACGTCTCGGTCACCCGCGGCATGCTCGACATCTCCGGAGTCCGGCCGGCACGCGGGTCGCAGGACGGCAACCAGGTCGAGCTTCGCTACAACGAGCACATCTTCGGCAGGTTCCGCCGGCTCATCCCGATCGCGCAGGGACTCGCGACGGACCGCCTCCAGGCGCAGATGCGCAGCGGCGTCCTGGAGATCCGGCTGCCGCGCGCCGGCGGCACGCAGGACGTGAAGTCGGTGCCGGTGGGCTGAGAACCCGCGCGCGCACCTGCTTCGACGAGACGTCACATGCCAGCACGGAATTCGAGAGCCAAGACTGCTTTGGAACCGGGTCGGACGAGAGTCCGGCGCCGGGAGGGGGGTCCTACATTGAAGTCAGGAGAGGAGGAACGCATGGAAGCTAAAGTCGACGTTCGCAAGCTGCAGGTCTTGAACGATCGCATCAACCAGACCATCGACGCCTTGAATCAGGTGCGGCTCTCGGTGCATGGACTCGGCCATACGGCCAACCCGCAGGTCGGCTTCATGTCGCAGGGGTTCGGCTTCCCGCAAACGCAGGGGTGGGGACAGCAGGGTCTCACCGGTGGCCTGGGACACACGGGAGGCATTCCGCCGCAGCTCAATCCGCTCACGTATCTCACCCAGGGCCAGGGATTCGGACAGCAGGGCTTTGGCCAGGGATTCGGACAGCAGGGTTATGGCCAGGGACTCGGGCAGCAGGGTTACGGCCAGCAGGTCCCCGGCATCGGCGGAGGAATCCCCGGGGGATTCGGCCTTCAGCACACGGGTGTCAACCCGTACCTGAATCCGCTCGTGAATCCGCAGGTCCTGCAGCAGATGGGCATGGGCGGCTGGGGAGGAGGGATCGGCACGGAGAGCCCTTTTCAGTCCGGACCGCAGTCGATCGAGCAGAGGCTCGTCGAAGCACGCGCGTCCGACCCCTACCGCATCACCCAGACGTTTCCGTTCGCGGTGAGCTAGACCGCGGCCGGATCATCGGGTAGCGGTTCTGAGGATGTAGCGGTTCGCAGCGCAGCAGATCGCAGAGCAGGCAGTACGCGATTCGTTCCGAGCCGGGACGGGGGCCGGTGCCCGTCCCGGCTCTTCTCATGCGTGCCGGAACGGCCGGATGCGGCTATAGGAACTCGAGATCCCCGAACATGAGGCGTGCCCCCTCGTCCAGGTCCGACACGTAGCGCACGATCTCGTCACAGATCTCGCGAGGAACGAGACTGTTCCGCTCGAGAAAGGGCCGATTCCCCGTGGGGACCAGGATCGTGCGCAGATTGCGGTGGTACGCGCCGTCCACCTTGTACTCCACGTCCCCCACGGTCCGCACCGTGAGCACGTCGTGCGCGTCCGTGACCACGACCCCCGTGGAGGCCACGTCCTGGGGAACGGGCCGCTGGAGGAAGAGCGACAGGAACGCGAGCGCGGTCGGGAGCCCGGCCGACGTGCCGCCGGATGGCTCATCCTCCTTCGTGACCTTGTAGCCGTAGTTGTACTCGAGGATATCCCGCGTCGAGTGCGGGAATTTGGCCTGCGCGTACTCGCGCACCGCGAGGAACGTGCTCCGGATGTTCCCCCGCATCTCGTCGGTGACGTTCCCCAGGATGTCGTCCCGGCGCAGGATCCCCCCCTGCCCCGGGGACGCCAGCTCGCGCGTCGCCCAGACCTCGTGGATCAATCCGTGGATCCGTCCGGCGAACCGGTAGGTCGCCGCCGAGAGGACGCGGCCGATGGTCCGGGACCGCTCGCGCGAGCTTCGCTCGAGGGAGTCCGCGCGCTCCGCGAACCGGCGGTACTGGGGCGACTCGCCACGCTGGATCTCGAACAGGGTCGCGAGACGCCTCCAGAGCCGGTGGTCGTCCGGCGTGGTATGGACCGCCGACTCCAGGGTCTCGAGCACCGGGGCCATGGTCTTCGGATCGCGGAGCAGCTCTTCGATCAGGCGGGAGCGTTCCTGGGCTGCCAGCTCCAGCACCCGATCGATCACGTGGATGTCGGTCGGATCGTCGCGCAAGACGCGGGTGTAGAGCTCGATGGCTCCCTCGGGGCCGCTTCCGTTCGAGAGATCCTCGAGATTGGCACGGTACTTCCGATCCAGGAGATCTCCGTCACCGGGAAGCGCCGCCTTGGCCGACTCGTAGTCCCCCTGCAGCGCCACGGCCAGCGCCTTCTCGCGCCTCCCGAGACCTGCCGGCAGCGCCGCTTCGGGGATCCGGATCCGGCGCAGCTTCTGGATCGGCACGAACCTCGACGAGGCCACCGCGATCAGGTCGGTCAGCTCCGCGCGATGGCGGGAGCGGCGGTAGGACGAGAGGTGCCGCTTCTCGTACTCGACCGCCTCCTCGCGCTGGCCGAGCCTGCGATAGAGGAGCGCGAGCCGGCCGAGCACCTCGGTGTCCTCGTAGTGCTGCTCGAGGTACTTGCAGATGTTCACCGCGGCCTCGAGCCGGTCCCTCGTCCCCGCCTTCTCGTACAGCGAGACGAGCGCCATCAGACGGTCGATGTCGGTTTCGAACCCGCGCTCCCGGCCCAGGTCCTCCAGGATGCCGCTCGCGACCTCGAGATCCCCGATCAGCTCGTAGATCCAGGACTCCGCGAGAACGGCGAGCTTGTAGACCTCGGAGTCCCGCTCCCGGTAGCGGTTCGCGACGCTGCGGCACGTCGTGCAGGCCTCGTTGGGACGGCGCGCCACATACAGACGAAACGCCTCTTCCAGAGCCAGGTACGCCGTCGGCTTCTGAACCAGCTGGAACTGCCCCATGGCGAGGAACTCCCCCGCCCCGTGGGTCGGGTCCTGCGCGAGATGGAGCATCGACTCGAGGTGCATCCTCGCCTGCTGTCCCGAGCCGGGGCGGCGCGACTGGATCTGGGCGCTGCAGGCGACGGCCAGCGAGAGCTGGCGCCGCATGTGCTTCAGCTTCGCGAAGAGGCTCAGCGCCTCGAGGTGCTCGGGACTCACGTCGAGAACCTCGGCGACCTCCATCTCCGCGAGCCCCAGATCCCCCAGCTCGAGGAGGACCTTCGCATAGCGGAGCCGTTCCTCGAGGTCGGTGGGAACGGCGGACAGGTGAATTGCGAAGTTGCGGGTCGCCACGCATCCAGTGTAGCAAGGGGCAAGTCGAGGAATCCTCAACTTGCTCCGGAGCAGGTTCCTCAAGGGAGGACGGCCCCTGGGCGCCCGTGACCCGAGCGAACGTGAGAACGCCCGGGCTCGAGTCTCCGGCGCCCTCTCCAGAACGTCCCTGCCCGGCCGATGTACCTGGGATGGACCCATCTCCGATCCGGAAGCCGGGCGCACCCCGTTCCCCAGCTCCTCGAGTCATCTCGTTCGCGGGAGCCATCGTCGCGGCCGCCGCGCTCTCCGGCTGCGACATGAAGCAGGCGCAGTCCGACCTCGAGGCGATCGCCAACTTCATCGCGCAGGCCGAGCGCCGGAAGGCCGACGCGCGGGAGGTGCGAGACGATCCCATTCTCGCCGCCGCGCACCGCGGGAACGTCGAGGCCGTGAGACGGATGCTGTCCGAGGGCCCGGACTCGGTGCGGCGGCACGTCCGGGCGCGCGACGTCGCGGGCATGACCGCCCTTCACTTCGCCGCATGGGCGGGAAGTCCCGAGATCACCGAGATGCTCGTCCAGGCGGGAGCGGTCGTGGATGCGCGGGACGCGGGCGGCGTCACGCCCTTCGGTCTCGCGGCCCGATGGGGAAACCACGCGGTCATGAAGGTCCTGCTCCGGCATGGGGCGAACGTCACCCACCGGGACGATCTCGGCAAGACCGTGCTCCACCTGGCCGCGATGTACGACCACGCGGAGGTGTGCGAGATCCTGATCGAGCACGGCATCAGCCCCAACGTGAGGGACAACCACGGGAACACGCCGCTCCACAGCGCCGCGCTCCAGGCCCGGAGGCGTTCGACGGCCGTCCTCCTGAAGCATGGCGCCAATCCCAACGCGAAGGGGTTCCTCGGGTATACGCCGCTCCACGTGGCCTCGGACGGCTCGACCGCGAAGGGCGAGGCGGACCCCGAGCTGTGCCGGCTTCTCGTCCAGGCCGGCGCGGACCCGAACGCCACGACGGAGTGGGGAGCGACCGGGATCTTCATTGCCGCGAACAATCAGGATTCGACGATCGTCGCGACACTTCTCGAGCTGGGCACGGATCCTCGCGTGACCCAGGAGGACGGATCGACCGCGCTCCGGTCCGCGGTCATGGGCGGCGGCGCCGCGGTCGTGAAGTTACTCCTGGAGCGAGGGATGAACCCGAACGAGCGGACGAGGAACATGAACGGCGCGATGATCCATGTCGCGATCCACGCGAGGGACCCCGAGATCGCGCGATTGCTTCTCGAGCACGGCGCGATCGTGCAGGCGACCGACCAGTACGGCCGCACCCCCCTGTTCGAGGCGGCGCAAAACGGCCGCTGCGATCTCGTGGCGCTCCTGCTCGATCACGGGGCCCGCGTCGACACGCCGGACCGGCATCGCCGGACGGCGCTCCATGTGGCGGCCGCGAACGGGTACACCGAGTGCGTGAGGATCCTGCTCGAGGCAGGCGCCGAGGTTCATGCGCGAGATGTCAGTGGCGATACGCCGATGAAGGTCGCGTGGGGCAAGCCGGTGGTGAAGGATCTGCTGCGGGAGTACGGCGCGAAGCGCTGACGTTGCCGTCGGGGGTACTAAGGCTCGAACAGGACGCGCATGCTCGCGGAAGGGTCTGTCAGCACGGCCGGAGTGATGACACGTGCGGAGAACCGCTCGATGCCCTGGGACTTCAACCAGTCGAAGATGGGTCGCGCATCATACGAGAGCTCCTGCCGTATGGCCATGGCGCAACGCTCGCCGTCATCGTCGTGCTGGAGATAGACGTAGATCGTCACGGGATACGACTCGCGGATGCCGGTGTCCACGAGGGCACGGATGCGGTGGACCCTGCAACCGCCGTACGACACGGTCACCTTGAGGTTCGTTCCTTCCCGGCTCGCGGCCTCCAGGGTGATGGGATCCATCATCCCGACCTGATCCGCGTCGTCACGTATCTCGACGGGGGTTCCCGGTTCGACGGAAACGTTTGCCGCCGGTGGCCGTGTCGGTGGATCCTCTCCGCATCCCGGAACGAGGAAGAGCATGGCGGCGAACAGCGTGTGGAGCGAACGGGAGGTCGTGACGGGTCGGTGCATGGATCTTCCTTGCGTACCGGCGCTCGGAGAGATGTGATGATCGTACGCCAGATGTGACGGAATGTCAAGCCAGAGCAGCTGTTACGACTTCTCCGCGAGGAAGCGAAGCGCCCGCGACTTCACCAGCGCCGCCGCTGGATCGTCGTATTCCGGAAGGCTGCTGTCCGTGAAGAGGTGCCGATTTCCGGGATACAAGTAGAGCTCGGTACCCGGGACCTCCTTCACGAGCTGCTGCGCCACCTCGACGTCCCCCATCTCGTCGTGCTCCATCGTGTGGATCTGGAGCGGAACGCCCTTCGGCCATGCGCCGCCGAACTCGTCGAGGGGAATCGCGCTGTGGAAGAAGAGCGCCCCGCGAGCTCCGGGGCGGGTTTGGACGAGCTTTTGCGCCGGCATCACGCCCATCGAGAATCCAGCGTACACGGAATCACTCGGGAATTTCTCCCCGGCCTGCATCCCGCGATCGAGAATGGTTCCGAACCCGAGGGACTTCGCGTACTCCATGCCGCCCTCCAGCTTCGTGAACGTTCTGCCTTCGAAGAGGTCAGGGGTGTAGACGACATGGCCCGCGGCCCGCAGCTCGTCCGCGAAGTCGAGGATGCCGACGGTGAGGCCCTGAACGTGATGGAAGAGAACGACGGTTGCCATGGCGCGGCTCCGGTTCGAGAATCAGTGTCCGATGTCGAACGAATGCAGCGCGAGTCTAGCACCGTCGAACGCTCCGGGGCACGCGTGAGCAACGACCCATCGCAGGACGTCGCACGGAGAAAGGAACAGGTCGCGGGCGTCTTCGATCGCGCCGCCGGGACGTACGGCCGAGTCGGGCCGCCCTTCTTCTCCCACTTCGCGCGCCGCCTGGTGGATCTTGCCGAGATTCCGCGAGGAGCCCGCGTCCTGGACATCGCGACCGGAAGAGGCGCGGTGCTCTTCCTGGTCGCGGCACGGGCGGGATCTACCGGATCGGTGGTCGGAATCGACATCTCGGAGTCCATGGTGCGGGAGACGGCTCAGGATGCGCGCCGGCGCGGTCTCCAGAACGTGGAGGTGGTTCGGATGGACGCCGAGGAGATCCGGTTTCCGGACGCGTCGTTCGACGGGGCTCTGTGCGGCCTCGGGCTCTTCTTCTTTCCCCGAGCGGCGCGCGCCCTGTCCGAGATTCACCGGGTGCTGAAGCCTGGAGCCCGGTTCGCGGCCTCCACCTGGGGAACGGACGAGCAGGCCTGGGAACGGCTCTACGACGTGTTCCAGACGTGTCTGCCGCTCCAGTCCCGGCGTTCCCCCAAAGCGCACGAGTTCGAGACTCCCGAGGGGATGCAGGCGCTCTTGGGTGAGGCCGGCTTCGTCGACATTCGCGTGATTCGCGAGGACGCGGACTTCGTCTACCGCACGAAGGAAGAGTGGTGGGCCACGCAGTGGTCGCACGGTGCGAGGGGAGGGATTGAGAAGATCGAGAGCGCGTCAGGCCAGGAGGGTTTGGCCCGGTTCCAGTCGGAGATCGACGAACACCTTGATGCTCTAATGAAACCCACCGGAATCCACCACTTCATGCACGTGCTCGTGACCCTGGCGACGAAGCCGCCCGAGTAGGAGCGAACGGCGCTACACGTCGTTCTCGAAGAACATCTCCAGGTGCAGAGGCATCCCATCCACCATGAGGGCGGCACCCACATGGCGATCGCTCTCGAGCCGGACGTCGAGGCCCAGCCCTGGGGACGAGAATGCGTCCATGACGGCGGAGCCGGAGCTGCGTACCCAATGCGAGACATGTTCCCGCGTAACCTGCGGTGCGGTCTCCGGAGGATCCGGACGCTGGAGCACGTCGAGGGCGTACGCACGGATCAGCATCGGCCATAGCCGTTCGAGTGTCTTGGGCTTGTCGAAGAGGTCGACTCCCACGACCGAACCCCCAAACGCGAACGCCGCTCCGCACCAGTCCGCTCGCGGCTTCAGACGTTCCGTTGCCTTCTCGAGCCGTTCACCGGCCTGCTCGTACGCGTCGTGCAGCGCACTCGAAGGCGACTTCGTCCCATGGCTTGAAAGGAGACGCTCGACTTCCCCCCATACCTCACTCTGATCCGAGCCCGGAGTCCCGTGGGCTCGATAGCCCTCGTACGAGTGACGTGACATCATGTGCCGGAGCGCGTAGTGCGAGGATCGCATGTGGCTCTCAAACTGGCGGGTACGGTACGACCAGCGTCCGCGCTCCACGCAGCTCACCGGAAGGTGCAAGTCGGCGCCCGCTTCGAGCAGGATGCTCGCGTTCAGCACGCGATTCTGTTTCGCACCCACGAGTCCTTCACCCGCCATCGCAAAGACGCGCGAGTCCGTGTGATTCACGACACGGATCGTAGGCACGCTCCCTGATTCGCTGACCTCCATCACCTCGATGCCCTTCTCGGACAGGACTTCATCGAGCGTCCGATACCGAAGACCGTCCCCAGGCTGCCAACCGAGGCCGAAGACCTGGACGTCTCCCTCGGTCAGGGGCTCATGAACCAAGATCGACGCCAGGAGCCGGCGGAGGGTCGCCTGATCCTCTTGCGCACGTACGGCTTGTGAGGTAGGCCAGTCACGCCGTCCTTCTGCGAGTCGACCTTCGATGACTCGAAGAACATCCGGCCGGTCCGTTCGAATTTCTGGATGCCTGGCCAGGAGAAATCGAAGCCGCCGAAACGCGACCTGCTCGTGCGGCGCGGCCTGGAACGCACGGTGATACGAGTCGGCAGCTTCGGCGAATCGTCCAAGAGCTTCGAGTGCGATCCCAAGGTTCTTGTGAGCATGAAACAGACTTGGATCGATGGAGATGGCACGTCGACAGGACTGTTCGGCGTCGTCATGACGGCGTAGCCGGTTCTGGCAATACGCCAGGTTGTTAAGCGCCAGATACGCGTCACCGTCGCCCTCCGACACTCGAGCGACAGCCTCCTCGTAGCACGACCTCGCGGCATCCCATTCCTGCATCCGCTCACGGAGCTGGCCCGCCTTGAAGTAGCACCGGACACGCGTCGCGGCATCGGTCGCATGCGACAGCATTCGTTGTAGCTCACGCAGGGCGGAGTGCCGAGAGCCGTAGCGCATCATCAAGTCCACCCGCTGGAGTGGTTCCATTCGATCCAGGAGTTCCGGAGGCAACTGCACATCGGTGGTGGGAGCATCCGTGTCGGTCGCGAGCGGGTAGATGGGAGCGGAGGCGGTGGAGGTGTCGTGCACGGCAGGCTCCTTCCTTTTCCACGAGGAGGCTATCGCGGGGGGCGTTCGCGGTCGCGGCGGCGGTTCAGGGTCCGTCACTCCGTGGCTCGCTAGGCTCGTTGCGTGGACGCCCCAAGGGGATTCGAACCCCTATTGGGTCGATGATGCTACGCTAGTTTTGCCGAAAACATGTCGAGAATTGTGCCAAGCAGCTCCGGGCGACTCTGTCATATAGAGATGCGGCGCGGCCGCCGGAACCCTTGTGACAGCTGCACGGAGGACCCGCTGCTACGCCGAGAGCTTCGCCGCCTGTTCCGCGATCTCCTTCAGTTCTGGAGCCCCGAGTCTCTTCCTCTCCGTCAGCGCGCACGCGATGAGGATGATCTCGGTCGAGTACCGCCTCACGAGGGAGCGGGCCTCCGCCTCGGCGCGGTTCACGTTCAGTTGAAGATGACGGGGAGAGTCGGAGCGATCCCAGAGCCGGGCGGCGGCGACGCGACGACTCGTGCATCAGGGTGCGCGCCTGCCCAGTCCTACCGGCGGTCTCGGGCGCGGCCTCGATCAGCGCCTCGGACTCGAACCCGTAGTGGAAGGAAACGCGAGCGTGCCCGGCTTCGTGGATCGCCACCTTGAACATGGCCGGAACCTACTCCCACACGACCCGGACACGAAGCGAGAACGCATCAGGCACGTCCCGGACGCGCCAGGGTCAAGGTGTGGTCGCCCTCGGCGGGAAGATCGAGGGAGCGTTACCGCCAATATACAGGCACCTCCACCGGGCCTACTTCCCTGAAACCAATCCTCTGGAAGAGGATCATCTGATCCCTGGATGCAATTGTGTTTCGCGTGAGTCCCACGCCCGCGACAGGGGTGTACTTGTACGATGAATCCGGCGAGTAGAACACGATGTTGTCGATCTCAGGATCGCGTGCGCCATAGCTCACGTACCAATCCGGAAATATTGCGAGGTACTTGGGCCTGTAGTGGACTAGGTTCTCGGGAAAAGAACGGCGAGGCGACACTAGGCCGACCAGGTCAACGATGTAGCACTTGCTGAAATACCCCATTGCTCCCACGTCGTTGACCGCAATCGTGTCACCCGGGGCAGCTACGGTGGATAGCCGCTCAGCGAAGAATCGATGCATGTTCTCAATATTTTGGACGTTCCAACCGTGGAGTATCCCCTTCACCCTGGCTTGATAGACCTGCCAAGACACGCAAATTACTCCGGCCACAAGAAGCCCTGTCGACCACCTTCGCCCGAGCCCCCGTCGGCAAAGGTGCTCCATACCCACGACTGCGAGCACCAACCCGAACGGCACCACGTACATGATGTACCGCCCGTGTGCGCTCCAAGGGACGCCCGCGGCTGCGAACGCAACGGGAACACCCAGGACATAGACGGCAATAGCGGGCGTCCGACGTAAGAGGAGAGCTGCACCAGCCACAATCGTGGGGAGGAGCACGATCGCGTGCTCCCCGAGTTGGTTTGGACCAAATGGCATACCCCAGAGCCCTGCCCAGTGACGAGTAGCGCCGAGCAAGGTCTGGGGAATGTTTGTCCCGGGGTTTGCCTTTACCCCTACCGAGTTCGGAAGGAGGTGGCCTCCGACGCTCTGGTTGAAGGCGAGAAAAGCGCCAACGACCACTGCCGCTATCGCGACGGCCCGGACTCGGCCGCGAGCTCCAGACGGAGGAGCAACGAGCCCCACAACGAGCAGGAAGGCTCC
>DASTBC010000304.1 GCA_035712245.1 Candidatus Eisenbacteria bacterium | reverse complement strand
GGGCAACATGGACACGTGGTGGAGCAACGCGATCCAGGTCGGCGCCCCGCCCGCTCCGCTGGCGCCCGGAACGCGCCACACGTTCGAGGTGGCCAACCTGGATTCGGGAAGGACCTACTACTTCGTGCTCCGAACGGCGGACGAGGTGCCGAACTGGTCGGAGTACTCGAACGTGGCGGTGAAGAGCACGATCCTCTTCCCGGGAGCGCTGGCCACCCCGTCCGGATTCCAGGCGACGCTGATCCCCGGGGCGGTGAGGCTCGCGTGGGACGAGGCGACGGACGGCGTCACCACGGGATACGCGCTCTATCGAAGAGCGGGAGGCGCCGCGACCGCCCCCCTCGTCTGGAGCGGCGGCGCGGGCCAGACGAGCTGGACCGACACCACGGTCACCGGCGGGGAGCAGTACGAGTACTCGCTCCGCGCCACCGCGGGCGCCGCGCAGAGCGACCCTGCGGTGGCCTCGGTTTCCGTTCCACTGGACGAGCTCCTCACGGCGACCCCGCAGATGCTCGGAATGCCGAATCCGGCGAAGGGGCGCGTCACGATCCGGTTCACGACGCAGACTCCCGATGGGTCCGCGGGGCGCGTCCGGCTCGTCATCTACGATCTGTCGGGAAGGCGGATCCGCTCGCTCGTCGACGAGTCGCTCTCGCCGGGCGAGCACGCCGTGGACTGGACCTGCTCGTCGGACGCGGGGAACCTGGTCGCCCCCGGCGTCTACCACGCGATCCTCGACGCTCCTGGCGGCCGGCAGATCCTGAATCTCGCCATCCTCCCCTGATCCCGGCATCCGGCCCGGATCGCCGCGCGGTCGTTTCCGCTACCGTGCCCCGCGCGCGCGCCCGTATCATTCGGACCGGCTCGCGCGTGGCGCGGCCCTCGATTCGCCCGCCGCGCCCGGCGCGAGCCGGCCGTGGCCGTTCCACCCCTAGGAGCCTCCGTGACGGTCGTTCCGCGAGGCGTCCCCGAGAAGCCCGAGCCGCCCTTCGCGCTCAGTGTGGACGTCGAGGACTACTTCCAGGTCCAGGCGTTCGTGCGGTACGTGTCCCCACAGGCGTGGAGCAGCTGGCCCTCGAGAGTGGAGCGGAACACGCGGCGCCTTCTCGACCTCTTCGATGAGAGCGGGGCACGAGCCACGTTCTTCACGCTCGGGTGGATCGCCCGCAAGCACCCCGGGCTGGTCCGGGAGATCGCCGCGAGAGGGCACGAGGTCGCGTCGCACGGGATGAACCACCGGATGCTCACCGAACAGACACCGCAGACGTTCCGGGAGGACGCCAAGGAGTCCAGGATGGTGCTCGAGGACTGCTGTGGAGCGCCCGTGATCGGGTTCCGGGCCCCGAGTTACAGCGTGAACGGCAGCACTCTCTGGGCGCTCGAGGTGCTGGCCGAGACCGGCTACCGGTACGACTCGAGCATCTATCCGATCCGCCGCCGCCGCTACGGCTACCCCGAAGGTCCCACGCGCCCGGTGAGGATGACGTCCGGAACGAGCTCCATCGCCGAGTTTCCGCTCCCCACGCTCCGCTTCGGACCGGTGCGCGTCCCCGTGCTGGCGGGGGCCTACCTGCGTCTTCTCCCGTCCTGGATGTCAGTGGCCGCCGCCCGCGCCTTCCGCGACCGCGGGGAACCGCTCGTGGTGAACGTACACCCCTGGGAGATCGATCCGGACCAGCCGGTCATCGGCCCCGGGCGGCTGCGCACGTGGACGCACTACGCTCGCCTCTCGAAGACGGAGTCCATCCTGCGCGGCGTGCTCGCCTCGGCTCGGTTTCGCGACGTGGCGGCTCGGCTCCGGGAGCTGGGTCTCCTGGAGGTGGCCGCGGGCGTCGGAAGCGCATCATGAACGTCGATCTCATCCTCCTTCTCATGGGCGGGATCGCGGCGCTCCTCTGCGCGGGGCTCGTCCTCCTCCTGAGCCCGCCGCGCTACCCGACCCTGGTCGGGGCGGTCGCCCTCGCCGGCCTCGGGCTCCTCCAGTTCGGGTGGGCGCGCGCCGTCTTCGATCTCGACGCGTCGGGCGCGCGATGGTTCGAGCTGACGCTCGCGTTCTCCATGTCGGTGGGCATCAGCTGGACGCTCCTCTCCCGCGTGCTCGGGCTCGGCCCGAACCGGGGACCCCTCGGAGTCTGGCGGTTCTACATCGTGGGGCAGGCGCTGGCCGCGATCGGAGTGTTCGTGGGCGCCGTGATCCAGCCCCGCCCCGCCTACGTGGTGACGATCGACGGCCGCGTCGGATATTCCCTCGACGGGCTGGGACTCGGGGTCATCGGGCTCCTCGTCCTCAACATCGTCCTGACCGCCGCCAGCTTCGAGTCGACCTATCTCGCGTACCCGAAGCATGGGCGACGCGCGTTCTTCCCGGGAATCCTCGGGATCCTCCTCGCGGGCGGCTACTTCACGTATGCCGGGATCGCGAGCCTCGCGAGCGGGCACGTCGCGATCGCCGATCTCGGGCTCGGCGCGATCGCGGTCGCGCTCCTCTCCTTCCTCCTCACGTTCTCCTTCGTCCGCGGGAGGGTGTCGGATGCGCGCGTGCGGCGCCGGCCGAGGCCTCTCACGAGGACCGTCTCGCTGACGACGTCGGTCGGGATCCTCGTCTCCGTCGCCGCGCTGCTCTGGGTCACCCGCATCACCGGATGGAGCCTCGCGCGCGGACTCTGGGTCGTGCTCGGCATCGGAGCCGCGCTCCTCACCGCGGCGCTGGCGATCTCGAACCGTCTCCAGCGCCGCGTGCAGCGGCTCCTGAACTGGTACACCCATCGCACCGTCGTCGATGATCGCGGGCTGAGCGCGCGCGTGGAGCAGGCCGCGCACTCGGCGCGCTCGCGTGCGGAGCTCTGCGCGATCATTCCGCAGAACGTGCGCGACGTCGCGGGAGCCGAGCCCGTGACCCTCTTCCTCGCGGAAGAGGACAGCGCGAAGTTCGTTCCCGTCTCGACGACGCTCCCGGAACTCCCGCCGGTGTCGGTGAGGCACGACGATCCGCTCGCGTCCGAGCTGCGACGCGTGGGGCACGCGATTCCACTGCGCGGAAGAAGCGACGATCTCGAATACATTCCGATCTACGTCGAGAACGCGGCGCAGATCTCCGCGTGCTCCGCCACGTGCGCGGCGCCCCTCATGAGGGAGGAGGAGCTCCTGGGATTCCTTCTCTGCGGAGAGGCTGCCGACGCTCGGGGGCGCCGGAACCGGACCCTTCCGACGCTCGACCTGGCATGCCGGCGGTACGCGGCCAGGCTGGAGGCCTTCCTGTACCCGGCCGGTCGCGGAATCTTGTCAGAGTGACCCCGAAACCCGGAGAAGGTAAGTACCTATTGTACCAGCTACTTACCCTGAACTGGTCAAGCAGCCGTGCAAATTGCAAAAAATATTTGACACTTTCTGACAGGGTCGCGTATACTCTTTTCTGTTCGAGGAGTTACGGACTCGCAGAAAGCGAAAAAAAAGTTTGACGCGGGTCCCGAGCAGGAAGTACAATCTTCAGGAGTCGAGAAGCACGCGAAGGAACGCATTCCCTTGCAGTAAGTACGGCCCGTAGTACCGGAGAGGCTCGACAAACGTGACCCGCAGTACTCGTGCTCTCACATCAGCGTTCATCTTCGCGACGATCATCTTCGCTGCTCCGATCGCGCACGCGATCCCCGCGCTTCAGCTCTACAGCCCCGACGCCGTGTACGACACGAACCTCGAGACGTGGGTGCTCACCGAAGGCACCTTCGAGCTGTGGGTCGTCGGCGACGTCGGTCGCGTGGGCTCCATCTACGACGTGTTCCTCTCGGGCTCCGTGTACGGGACCAGCGGCAACGTGAACATCACGCTGAACGGCGTCGAGCTCGGTGTCGCGCTTCCCGAGGATTACGAAGCCGCGGGCGGCTACGACAACATCACGCATCACGCGGAATTCGCGAACGCCGACGGGCACCAGTACTGGACGATCGGCGATCTGACCAGCACGGCGGACGCGATCCAGGACTACCAGCCGGGTTCCGATCCGGGGACCGGCACGGGGACGATCTTGAAGCTGATGGTGAGCATCTCCGGGTACGAAGCCGTGCACTTCGACGCCTTCGACCACTACTTCACGGGCGGCCCGAACCCGAACGGCCGCGGCTCGTCGTACAAGGAACACTACGTGTTCGCCCCGTTCTCGCACGACGCGACGGGCGGCGGCGGTGGTGGGGAAGCGCCCGAGCCGGGGTCGCTCTGGATGCTCGGAATCGGCCTCGCGGGTCTCGTGGCCACGGCGCGCAGGAAGCGGAACCGCTAGGCACATCAAAGCGACGATTTCGAAGCCGGGAGGTGTGAAGCCTCCCGGCTTTTTTCATGCCTCCGCCTTGACACTCCGGGCATCGCTTCTCTAAGGTGGGCCGCTCATGATCCGTCCACGTCTCGTCGCGCCGGCTCTCGCCCTCGTCTCGTGCATGCTGATCACGGGATCGGCGCGCGCGCAGACCGCGGGAACGCCGCCTCCGTCTTCCTCGCCCGAATCGATCGCTCCGGTTCCGGCGCCCATTCTCACCCTCCTGACCGTCCCGAAAGACGCGCAGGTCGCGCTTCGCGGTCCGACGAAGCTCGGGGGAATGACGCCGCTCGACCTGCCCTGGACGGCGACCGGGAAGTTCAGCGTCGTGGTGGAAGGGGACGGGCTCGCGCGGACGCACGGAGTCGTCTACCTGCCCGAGCGAGGCGCGCTCCCGTTCGTTCTCTCGGAGCCCCGAAGCGGGTCCATGGCCCTCTTCCTGAGAGGCTTCAATTATCCCGGCGTCAACGCGTACAGCGGCGCCCGCACGAACCGCGCGATCCCCATGGCTCTGTCCGCGACCGCCGGCCTCTTCATGGGGGTCCGTTCCCATCTCTACTACCGCGATCGCCTGGAGGAGGTGGGGGAGTACGCCGAAGACCGCTCGAGGACCGAGCGCTCCACGAGGAACGCCTGGCTGATCTACACGGGAGGCGTCTACGCGATGAGCGCCCTCGATTACTGGATCCGCCCTCGCCTGGAGCTCGTCGAGAACACCTCCACGCGCCTCACCCTGGACGTGCCCCGGGCGACTCGGGTCGGGGCCATGTGGCGCTCGTTGATCGTTCCTGGAGCGGGCCAGGAGTTCGCGAACCACCGGACGAGGAGCAGCGTGTGGCTCAGCACCGTGCTCGTCTCCGCGGCCGGATACGTGGTGGCGGACTACTGGGTCTCGCGGGACGAGGTCGACGTGAAGTGGGCCCAGATCGGCGTGGACACGGCGCCCCCCGCGGAGCTCGAGCAGGCACTCCTCGAGCTCGAACAGGAGCAGCGGGATCTGGACGTGAGCCGCGACGTGCGGCGGGCCTTCGGCATCGCGACCGTGGGATTCCACGCGCTCAATCTCATCGACGCGTCGGTCATGTACCTCTCGCTCCCGATTCCGTCTCAGCCCAAGACCGCGATGATCACGCCGCTCGTCTCGCCCGACCTCGCCGGCGCCGCCGTCCACCTCCGCTTCTGATCTTCGCCGCGATCGCGCGGCTCGATCCAGCCACTCCTCGAACGCTGCGTGGCGTTCGTTCCTGCGAATTCTCCCTCGCAATTCGCTCGATTCTTCGCCGTGCGGATTGCGGCGATTTCGTGAACGTCACTGGATTGCCTAGTGTTCGGGTCGGTGTCCGCGCCGTGCGGAATGAGCGGATTCTCCTGGCACGCAAGCTGCTCGACTCGCCGTTCGTCCAACCCTTCTCCATCGATGCGAGCTCCGCGCATGTTCGCCGGGGGGCACGACCTCTTGGGGGTAAACGTCATGGTGAGGCCACTCCGCAGGTCGCGGACGCGGTACGGGATCGTCGTCCGCGCCGTTCTCGCTTCGCTTCTCAGCGCACCGCTCCTGTACGGGCTCGTACGCCCGGCGTACGCGGACGTTGCCGTCGGCGCGGGTGCCGGTGACTTCCTCCAGTTCGAGATCGGCGGCCGATCGGCGGGAATGGGCGGCGCGCAGGTGGGCTCCGCTTCGGGCGTGACCGCGCAGTTCTGGAATCCCGCGGGCCTCGCTTCCTTGCAGCGTCCTCAGGTGGGCGGCATGCACGCGTCCTGGCTGGGGGACCTCAAGTACGAGTGGATCGGGTACGCGCGTCCGACGAGCCTCGGCGTCGGCTCCCTCAGCGTTTCCTACTTCCACATGCCGAGCATCGCAGGCGTCGACGAGTTCGGAACGCCGACCGGAGAGTTCAAGGTCTACGACATGGCCGTCACCGCGGGCCTCTCGCGGCCCGTGGGCGACCGTCTCTCACTCGGGGCGAACGCGAAGATGGTTCGCCAGAACCTGGCCACCGTGTCCGCTACCGGCTTCGCCGTGGACTTCGGGGCGCAGGCGAAGGGGCCGAAGGGCGTGACGTTCGGCGCCGTCGTTCAGAACCTGGGACCGAGCCTGTCCTTCGACGGCTCCTCCTATCCGCTCTCGCGACAGATCCGGTTCGGCGCCAGCGGTGAGGTGGCGAACGGCCGCGTCCTCCTCGCCAGCGACTACAACATGCCGAGCGACTACTACGACGACGTCCGCGTGGGCGCGGAGCTGCGCGCTCATCCCAACGTCTCGCTCCGCGTCGGGTACCGGCAGGTCATGGGAGAAGGGGACAATCCGCAGAGCGGGCTCG